>JANPIG010000145.1:0-1717 GCA_031424875.1 Cytophagales bacterium | reverse complement strand
AGCGGATACACCGGCTGCTGCTATTGTGGGCAATATCAGTAATATTAATAATTCAAGAGAGAAAATAGTGGGGTACTTTGGCCTTGCCGACCTCAAAAAAAAACGTTATTGGGTTGATAGAACTACTGCCAAAGCACCTTTAGCTTTTCTGATTGGTCATCAACCGATGGAAGAACCACCACCTCCTCCACCAAAATCTATTCCATTAGCTCCATGTCAAAAAAGTGCTACACGCACCAATATAACTCCCGAAGGTTGGCAATAATTTTTTTAATTAAATAATGAATAGTTTTAATATTCTGATTTTATAATATATTGAAAATCAGAATATTATAATTTTATTCATAGAAATGGCAAGCATTAAAATGAAATCAAAAATACTTATTTTAGCAATTCTGCTATTGTTTATATGCTTCACAGGGTTCTCGCAAAAAGGTGATACCCAACGGCTTACGGCAGTAAATCTGACCGTACGAGATTCGACTGATAATAGTCTTTTAAAAAATATTGTCATTAAAATTGACTTTCAACGTGCCTCTTTTTCTTCGGATGCGCAGGGTGTTCATACCGTATTTTTAACTCAAGGCAGACATTCCATCACCATTAGTCATTTGGGCTTTCGTACTTTTAATAAGGGTATTGTCATTGGCGAGCAAGAGCTAAATTTGAACGTCAGTTTGATAAACGTAGCCAAAGAATTAGACGAAGTAATCGTCAATAGTAGTGGCGGCGGAAGCAATGTGGGCAGACCACTTTTGGGTGTTACTCCGTTGAGTATCAAGTCGATAAAGAAAATTCCTGCCATGATGGGCGAGACTGATGTTTTGCGTGGTTTGCAGATGTTACCAGGCGTTACGTCCGTAGGAGAAGCCGCCAATGGTGTGAATATCCGAGGAGGAACAACCGACCAAAATTTGATTTTGTTGGACGACACCCCAATTTTCAATCCAACCCATATGTTTGGATTATTCTCCGTTTTTCCTCCCGATGCAGTAGCAGGTTTAGACCTTTACAAAGGTGGTATTCCTGCCCGCTTTGGCGGTAGAGCTTCTTCGGTGATTGATATATATCTGAGTAATCCCAATTTAGAAAAATTCAAAATGACAGGCGGTATCAGCTTGATTGCCAATAAATTAACCATAGACCAACCCATTATAAAAAATAAATTGGGCATTTTAATTTCTGGAAGAGCCTCTTATAATGATTTTTTATTCAAATTAGGTCCGCCCAAATTAGAGAATATCAAAGCCAACTTTTATGACCTTGCTACGAAGTTATTTTACAAAATTAATCCTAATAATACCCTCACGTTTTCGGGATATTTGAGTAATGATTTCTTCCAAACTGACCTTTTGGGAACGGTTGGCAATGTTAATGCTACCTCAACGCAATATGATTATTCATCGGTGAATTCATCTTTAAAATGGTTTCATGCTTTCAATTCAAAACTCAATATTCAGACTACGGCGGTTTATACCAATTACAAACCTAAAACATTATTGCCAGAACTGAATACTAATAATATCGTTTCGATTGAGTCAGGGATTTTGTATCAGCAATTGAAAACCAGTTTGAATTATGCCCTCAACGAACACCACCGTTTAGAAGGTGGATTGAGTACCATTTTCTATACCATCAACCCTGGGATTTTGAATCCAAATGGTTCAACGAGTGTCAATTATAAATCTACTCCCGAAGAAAAAAGTATGGAATCGGG
>JANPIG010000144.1:0-14714 GCA_031424875.1 Cytophagales bacterium | reverse complement strand
AACCGAAACCGATTTAGTGTTGAAAATGCCAGGCGGAATTGTTCAAAATCTAAAAACTTCCAACGTAAAATCAATGAAACAATTACCTAACTCCATGATGCCCAGCGGTTTAATGGACGGAATGACGAAGGATGAAGCGGTGAATTTGGTGGAGTATTTGGTTGGGTTGAAGAAGAAGTAGAGTTGAATTTTGAGTAAAATAAAAACGGATTTCAAGACTCTTTTTTGGGTTTGGAATCCGTTTTTTTTGTTTTATTTTCAATCTCAGGCAACCATTTTGCATTCCTCTGCATTTCTATTTTAGAATGGTTTTAGACACAATCATAGAAGGTTGCAAACATCAAGAACGGGTTGCACAAAAAATACTTTACAACCGCTACGTTGGCACATTGTATCGGCTGAGTTTGCGATATGTCAGTATCGTGAGTGATGCAGAGGATTGTACATCGGAGGCGTTTGTGAAGATTTTTGACAAAATACAATCATTTGATTATAAGGAAGTTAACTCATTTGAGACTTGGATAAAACAAATCGTTATCAACCAATCTTTGATGTGTTTACGCAAACGTGGCTCTTTTGTAATGACTGAAATTGAGGACGCTTCTGAGGTACAATCCGTCAATAATTTTGAAGATAATATCGATTCTAAACAAATTTTAAAACTGATTTTGGATTTACCCGATGGTTATCGAACGGTTTTTAATCTTTACGCAATTGAAGGATATTCTCATGCAGAAATAGCTAAAATGTTGAACATTAGTGAAAGCACATCCAAGACACAATTGCATAAAGCACGATTATTTTTACAAAAAAAACTCATTAGTGAATTGAGGATAAAAAATGAAAAAACAATTTGAAAATATAGATGATTTATTTCTTTCTAAAATCAATAATCTTGATGATTCTGATGTAGAAATCAATGAGCATTTGATTTGGAAAAATATTGAAAATCAATTAGATAATAAGAAATCTATCAGAATTTTATGGTGGAAATATGTTGCCGCCGCTTGTGTTTTTTTAGTATTTGGGTTAGGGTATTTTCAGTATAATAAAAAGGCTAATTCTTCGATTAATTTGGTTGTAAAAACACCTGTTCAGAAACAAAAAAATGCTGACTCAAATGACTTATTTCTCAAAAATGATTTACCCATAAAAACAAATCAAATTACTGATAATCAATTAGTTATAAATAAAAAATTAGACTTAAATATTTCCAAAAATAAAGAATCAAAACAAATTAAAACTCCTCAAAACATTACAACAAATTCCAAAAATCCATTGGTTTTAGAACCACTAAATTCGATAAATTTTCAGAAGACTGAAATTGCTTTTATTCCAACAGAAATCAAGCCTGTTGGGGGAAATTTACCTAAAAAATTACGTGTAATGCACATTGAGGATTTTCAAGTTCAACTCATTGATAGAATCAATCAACCAAAGACTTTTTACGTATTTTTTAATAAAGAATTCAATATTGATAATCAATTGCCAAGTGTCTCTATTACTCATCCAAATAGTATAAACTAACAAATTTTATGAAGAAATTACTTTTAATTGTAACGCTTATGATAGGCGTTAATGGAATTCTTTTTGCCCAAAGATTTAATCAGGGAGGCACAAGACTGAATTTGAATAATCAATGGAATCAAGTTTTTGAGATACCACTAAAAAATGACCAAATGGCTTACGTTGCCTCAACAGTGACTCCTCTAATGTTGGAATCTGAAAAATATAACCTTGATTCATTGGTAAAAGTAGTGATGAAAAAATATAAAGAGATTGGGGCTACTGACGATGAAACTTCTTCAAAATCAATTACTTATCATTACTTAGTGAATGAGAGAAGTAAAAATTCTATTAAGTCTCATTGGCGGGTTTTCGATTCTTATAAAAATCCAACTGAGGGATTTACCATAAGAACTCATAAGTCTGAGGAAAAAAAATATGGCATTGTCAATGGGAAAGAAGTAGTAGAACTGAAAATGACAAAGGACACTTTGGTAATTAATCTTGTTTTTGGAGAATTACCCGAAACGTATAGAGAACAGGTGAAATTCAATTCATATATCAATGGAAGTGGTGGCTATCAATTAAGTTTTGGTTTTATAGTAAATAATCTTTCAGCATTGCAAAGTATTGATTATCAAAAAATTATAGAAGAAATTAGAAAAAGAATAGAGCGAGTGAAGCAAGAAATAAGTTTTGAAAAATTAATGAAAGAACCTGACCGTCCAATTAATACCTTGACCATTTCGGGTGCTACAAATACTCATATATACATGAACTCTCCTGCCAAGATAGATTTTTTAACGCTTAATGCACGTGCAAGTGGCGGTTATGTGAGAGACAAATTTGTTCCTGAAATTGGCTTGAATTTAACTTTTATTTCAAGAAAACGAATAGGATTAGGTATCGGTGTAAATCAGTTTTATCATTTCAATAATCTGCCTGATAATGCCTTTGAAGTAAATACAAGTAATTTCGTAAACGTTCATTTTGAGGCTTATCAGTCTGACGGAAGGAAAAAACAATTCGGGTTCTCTCGATTTGTGCATTTGGGTGGTGGAAGTATTAGTTATTTGGTTGGGAAATCAAGTCTCTTTCCAAAAGATACTTGGCGTTTATCAGTAACTTTTCCCATCTTAAAACATCTATCTGTTGAACCAGAAGCCTATTTAAATGGATTTTTTAAGCAATTTTACCCTGGGGTGAGGATTAAGATTATGTAAAAATGCAACACCACCGATTAAATTAAGCTATTAATTTCCTCATTTCTGTTTCCGAAGATTTCTATGATAAGGTCAAAAAAATCCTCGGAAACAGATTAATTTGAGGATTTTTTAAGTCTTTTTACACCACTCTCTATTTGCCTAACAAAATCCATCTCCCCTCCCGATAACTCGTTTTTAGTTTTCTCTTTGTATTTTTCATACTCAGTATTTGCCTTTCTCAATGCCTCAACATGGCTTACAGTTCCTGCATTTTGCAAAATATCATTGCCTGTCATTTTTACAAAATCGTCTAAGCGTTCAATCCAATCTTTCATATACATTGGCTTGCGATTTAATGCCTGCAATTCTGCCAATTCTAAGTAAGCCGTTACCATTCTATTCAGTACATTTAGCTCAGTTTCGTCCAAATAGTTTTTAGCTATTTCGGTTTCCTGTTTTGTGGGTTTTGTTCCTTTGATATTGGTTAAACCAAGATTTGGTTTTTCTGAATCAATGCGTTGGTAAATAATTTCAGCAGCTGTGTGTCCGTGGGCTGCCCAGTGCATTTTATTTTGTACAATTTGAAAAAACTGAATGGACATTTCTAATTTAGCGTCATAATCAATACTGGTAGCATAAATATCTAACACCTTTCGCCAAAATACTTTTTCAGAAGAACGTATGTCACGAATACGAGCCAATAATTCTTCAAAATAATTTCCTCCACCTGCTTGTTTTAACAAATCATCATTCATCGTAAACCCCTTCACGATATATTCCCTAAGTCGAGCAGTTGCCCATTGTCGAAATTTTGTTCCTTGATGGCTTTTTACTCGATAACCTACTGAAATTATTACGTCAAGATTGTAATAATTGGTTTCATAAGATTTGCCATCGGAGGCAGTTGTTCGGAAATTCCGAACAACTGAATGTTCCGCTAACTCACTTTCCTCAAAAATGTGCTTGATATGTTCGCTAATGGTAGCTTTTGATTTTTGGAAAAGTTCACACAATTGGGATTGCGTCAGCCAAACGGTTTCATCTTCTAAACGAGTTTCAATTTTTGTAATACCGTCTTCGGTCTGGTAAATGATGATGTTTGTGGTTTCCATTATTGATTTTTGTTAATCTTGAAAATAAATGTAATATGCTTTTTCCCTATTTATAACATTGGGATACTTCTCGTAAATTTACCAATATTGCCTGATATTTTAAATGAATTTTAGCTTTTGTTATCGCCGTCAATAATAAAAGTATTAAGCAAACGGGCTGTAACTCCCTTTTTTAACCCACATACAGCCACTTTGCTCAATCAAATTAGCGGTAAGTCAATATTTTTAGTAACTTACAGCCAAATTGATAGGCAAATATGGAACTAATTATTGGACGGCAAGAAGAAATTGCTACGCTCAACGTACTCAAAAATTCTAAAAAATCGGAATTTGTTGCCGTCTATGGTCGGCGGAGAGTGGGTAAAACATTCTTAATTCGGAATGTTTTTACTGAACCTTTTAATTTTCAATTATCGGGTGTTGCCAATGTGGGCTTAAAACAACACCTCACCAATTTTCACAATGCTTTTCTAAAAATCAATCCAGACGAATCACCAAAATCTCCTCCCAAAGATTGGTTCGAGGCTTTCAATCGTTTATCCTTATTATTGGAAAAACAAACCTCTGCTAAGAAAGTCATTTTCTTGGATGAACTGCCTTGGCTCGATACGGCACAGTCAAATTTCGTTCCTGCCTTAGAGTATTTTTGGAATAGTTGGGCTGCTGCCCGCACTGATGTATTGCTAATCGTCTGTGGTTCAGCGGCTTCATGGATTATCAATCAATTAATCAATAATCGTGGTGGCTTACACAATCGTTTAACGGAAAGAATTTTATTGAAGCCTTTTTCATTGGCTGAAACTGAACAATTTTTAAAGGCAAAAGGCGCAAATTACGACCGCTATCAGCTTTTGGAACTCTACATGGCAATGGGAGGAATTCCATATTACCTCGAAAATATCCAAGTAAATAGAAGCAACGCCCAAAATATTGACCATTTATTTTTTACTGAAAATGGTTTATTAGCTACTGAATACGCCAATTTGTATCGTTCGTTATTTAACAAATATGAAAAACATACGCTAATTGTTGAGGCGTTATCACAGAAAGCAAAAGGATTGACACGCAAAGAAATAATCGCCACAACTAAATTATCTGACGGAGGTTCAACAACTGCCATTTTGGAAGAATTGGAGCAATCAGGATTTATACGTCGTTATTCACTTTTCAACAAAGGCAAGCGAGATTCCCTTTTTCAATTAATTGACCCTTTTACTTTGTTTTATCTAACCTTCGTTAAAGAAAGCAAAGCACAAATAAAAGGTGCATGGCTAGCACAATTAAATAGCCCAAAATGGCGTGTGTGGAGTGGTTACGCCTTTGAATATATCTGTCGCTATCACGTGGATGCCATCAAAAAAGCCTTAGGAATAAGCGGAATTTATGCCGAAATATCCACTTGGCGAAGTCAAAAAAGCGAAAAAGGAACGAAAATTGACTTGATTATTGATAGAAACGACCGAATTATTAATATTTGTGAAATCAAATTTTCGATAGACCAATACACCATCACGAAGGCTTACGCAGAAAATTTACAACATAAACTAAGCACTTTCAGAACCGAAACAGGTACAAAAAAAACTTTATTCTTGACCATGATAAGCACTTACGGATTAAAACAAAATGAATATGTACAAAGATTAGTTAATGATTCGGTTGAGATGGATGCCTTGTTTGTGTGAGGTGACGAAAATAATAATAAAGAAGTCAAATTTGCGTATATAAATTTGGCTTCTTTTCTTATTATTTACTATAAGTTTACCCTTTATCAATTCTTCGATTGTATCATATTGATTTGTGTATAATCACTCTCTTTTGTTATGGCATCTTCAAAAAGTTTGTAATACTCTGTCCCTTTCGTGGCTCCGTACATTTTTTTAGTGAGCGAAAGTATATCATAATCTGTATTTTCAATAACTGGATCCATCATAAATGAGTAAAGATATGTGCCATCTTTTTCCATTTTTTCTGGGTGCATTATGCGTGTCTGACTAAATACTTTTCGTTCATTTCCAGACAATTTTGATGCTCCTTTCCAAAAAATATCGTGAACAAAATGTTCATATTGCTTTCGTTTATCCGCTTTAACTTTATAGGTACATAGCCAAACTTTTTCGTTTATTGTTGCCTTTTTTGTTTGTCCAAACATGGTTGAAACTACAAAAATAAGCAAGATGGGAAAGATATTTTTTTTCATAACGACTTAATTTTTTAGTAAAATGAATAATTAAGCAATTAGATTTTTTTACATTCTTTGAATAGACAGACCCACGATTTTCCAAGAACCATTTATTTTTTCTAAAATGCGAAGTTGTCTGGATTTTGCCACTGAAGTTTCGCCTTTGAAGTCTTCTTGGGTATAGGTTGCCCACGCCATATTACCACTTATTCTTGATTCAAAATCGGTCATTTTGCTAACCAACCCATCTGGTTTTAGGTTTTTCGTAACACTATTTCTCAGCCCTGTAAGCGTTGCACCTTTTGCAAAGGGTACTTTAATATAGTCGTTTAAAGTTTGTGCTTGATATTCTGAATATGCGGTTTCAGCCCATTGGTTATTGCAGTTTTTTCCATCGCCTTCATGGTAATATCTCGTTTCATTTTCGCAAGTTTGTTTGATGGCTTCTTCATCAGAAACGTCATGGTTTGTGATGATCAAAAGATGGTCGAGTTTACCATATTTGTGAATGATTTTTTCGGAGTTTTTTTCATAAAAACTTCCTAAAGAATTAGCTTCTAACTGATTGAACGTTAGGCTAATAATAGAGATAATAATTATTAGTTTTCTCATTGATTTTGAGGCTAATTGCCACGGTTTTAGGTTGGAAAGATAATTTTATAAAATCGTTATTTTTAATAATGTTTGGAGTGATAGTAGTTATTTATCTTAAATGTCAATTTCCCTGAATCGTCAAAATCTTAGTCGCTTGCTGATTCAATATCCCTCGTAAATCTAAACTTTTTGCTGCTCCGTTTACATCAAGCGTTACGGCATGCCCTGATGAGATTTGCACAGGTTCTGTCGCTATTGGAACGTGTCCGCACGACCAAATTCCTGCTGTTCCCCAATTGCCCGTGGCTAATGAAACATTCAATAAACATTGGCACAAGGCAGTAATATCAATCGCTTTTGTTGGGCTGTTTGTAATGGAAGGCGTACTTGAAATTACCCTTATCAAATAGCCATTCCCTACTGAAACAAAATTCGGAATACTTCCCACAATTGTACCAGAAATAATAGATGTAACTGTTCCCAAAGTAGTAGGGCTACTGAAACTTCCTGAGGCATCGGATAATTGTGCCGTGAAAACATTGCCCGTTGTATAAGTTCCTGTGATTGTATAAGGAATATTGAAGGATGTATTTTTACACCAATTAGTGGGAATATTACCAATAATAACGATGTTATCTTGCACAATAAAATCTTTTATGCCCATGATGCTCCACTTATTATTAACATCTTTTCCACGAATTAGCAGTTTATGAGAGCCATTCGTCAAACTGCCAAGATTAATGGTGAAGCTGTTACTTACAGACCTACCCTGCGTAAAACCCGTAATGGGTGTTCCGTTACCATAGCCTGTATCGTTATCTATAAAATATTCCATTTGAGTAATATCGGGCAGAATATTAGTGGGTATTGTTTCTTTATAAAACGGGCGAATTCCTAAAACAGACCATTTATTGTTGATATCTTTTCCTCTAATATTCAAGTAATGAAACCCATCGATTACGGTATTTGGTAAAGCAACCGTAAAATTTTGACTTACAGGCGAACCAGCCGTTATTGCTATAGATGTTCCTAAACCATACCCAGGGTCAGCATCCAGAAAGTATTCCAAAGCGGTAATATTGGGGATGGAAATTGTTGAGAGATTCTCTTTATAAAATGGACGAACGCCCACAATACTCCAGTTGTTATTCACATCTTTAGCTCTTAAATTAAGAAAATGAAATCCATCAGTTGTTGTAGAAAGATTAACAGGAAAATTAGTAGTCACAGAACTTCCTGCTGTAAAACTCACGGCTGTAGCACTTCCATAGCCTGGGTCTGAGTCAATAAAATACTCCATTTGGGTGATGTTTGCAGGCCCTGAAGGGTTAACCGTAATTGAAAAGTTTTTGGGTGTTCCCGAGCAGTTAAAGCCAGTAGTAAAATTGCCAAGTGAGATTGGATTTGTACCAACCGTTATTGTTGCAGAAACCGCATTGGTCGAAGTATTGATAATCGAAGTAGTTCCAGAAGTGTAATTGGCAACATATAAAAATCCTCCGCCAGTACTCAAACTGATACCAAACGGAACAGTACCCACCGCAACGGTTGCCACTACTGCATTGGTAGAGGTATTGATAACAGATACGTTATTTGAACCAGCATTAGATACATATAGACGACTGCCATCAGGACTTACACATACGCCATAAGGATTTGTACCTACAGTTATAGTATTTATAACGGAGTTGGTGCTGGTATTAATTACCGAAACCGAATTAGAAATATTATTATAATTGGTAACATACAACTTACTACCGTCAGGGCTAACTGACATACCTTGTGGTCCACTACCTACTGTGATATTTGTAACCACGGTGTTGGTTGTTGTATTAAAAACAGTGACTGTATTGGCACCAGTATTTGCCAAATATAGGCGTGTGCCATCTGTACTGATGGTCATTCCCTCTACCGCAGTACCAACACTAATCGTTGAAATAACCGCATTCGTAGTGGTATTTATAACCGAAACGCTATTGGCAGCTCTATTAGCAACATATACCCTGCTACCATCGGGACTGGTAACAATGGCAAGTGGACCCGCTCCAACACTAATAGTTGCTACCACCGTATTAGTTGCAGTATTGATAACCGAAACACTATTATCTGTACCCACATTGCTTACATACACTCGACTACCATCTGGGCTTACGCTCACGCCAGCGGGTCTTGTACCTACGGGTATGGTTTTTACTACGGTATTTGTTGTAGTATTGATTAGTGAAACGGTATTGGCACTGCTATTTGCTACATAAGCATATCCATAAGTAATCGGCGTAACCGTAATAGTGCCAACCTGTGAACTTACCCCTGCATTAACCCCTGTAAAAGCAGGAATGTTATCAGTTCCACTTGCCGCCAAACCGATGCTTGGGTTGCTATTTGTCCAAGAATAAGTAGCATTGCCGACAAAGCCACTAAAATTAATGGCAGATGTGGTACTACCAGTTGTAACCGTTTGGTTACTAACCGTGTTGACCGTAGGCGTTGGATTGATAGTAACTACTGTGGTAGTAGTTGCTGTACAAACTCCCTCAGTAACGGTTAAAGTAAGTACATAATTGGTACTCTGGACAACACTTGGCGTTGTAAAACTTGGGTTTTGCTGGGTAGAACTAAATCCACTTGGGTTACTGCTCCAAACATAAGTAGGCAAAGAGCCACCTGTGCTACTACCTGAAAACGGAAGTGTGCTGCCTACACAGTTGCTTTGGGTGGTACTCGGAGTGATGCCGGCAGACGTAAGCGTACATTCTCCACTTATTTTAACTACCCAATAATCATTGAACCCCTGTGATGCTTGCGATTTATCGCCATTTGCTTCCGAACTTGAATACCCCCCCAGCGAATATCCGCCATCAGCAGTGGCTATCATACTATTTATACCATCATAATTTGTTCCTCCATATCGTTTATCCCATACTTTATTGCCACTCCCATCTATTTTAACCAACCAATAATCACCATTTCCCTGCGATGCTTGTGATTTATCACCATTGGCTTCTGAATACGAATCTCCCCCCAACAAATACCCACCATCAGCAGTTGCTATCATACTATATAGACCATCATAATTTGTTCCTCCATATCGTCTATCCCATACTTTATTGCCACTTCCATCTATTTTTACTACCCAATAATCATGGAGTCCCTGTGATAGCTGCGATTTATCGCCATTGGCTCCCGAAGCCGATAATCCCCCCAGCAAATACCCTCCATCAGCAGTTGCTACCATACTTTCCATATAATCATAATCTGTTCCTCCATATCGTTTATCCCACACTTTATTGCCACTTCCATCTATTTTTACTACCCAATAATCATAGTTTCCCTGTGATGGCTGCGATTTATCGCCGTTTGCTTGTGAAGCTGAATGCCCCCCCAGTAAATACCCCCCATCAGCGGTTGCTTTCATACTCTGCATGAAATCATTAGCCGCTCCTCCAAAACTTTTATCCCATACTTTATTGCCACTCCCTTCTATTTTTACTACCCAATAATCAGCCCCTCCCTGTGATGCTTGAGATTTATCGCCAGTAGCGTCCGAAGCCGAATATCCCCCCAGCAAAAAGCCTCCATCCGCAGTTGCTATCATACTTTGCATATAATCATCACTCGTTCCACCAAAGCGTTTATCCCATATTTTATTGCCAGTCCCATCTATTTTAACTACCCAATAATCAAAACCTCCTTGAGATGCTTGAGATTTATCGCCAGTAGCGTCCGAAGCCGAATATCCCCCCAGCAAAAAACCTCCATCCGCAGTTGCTATCATACTGCTGATATAATCATTACTCGTTCCACCAAAGCGTTTATCCCATATTTTATTGCCAATCCCATCTATTTTAACTACCCAATAATCATGGATTCCTTGAGATGCTTGTGATTTATCACCATTAGCTCCCGAAAACGAATATCCCCCCACCAAAAAGCCTCCATCAGCAGTTGCTATCATACTTTGCATATAATCATCACTCGTTCCACCAAAGCGTTTATCCCATACTTTTGTTGGGATTTGGGAATAAGTAAAATTGGCTATTAAGAAGCAAATACTGGTTAAATATAATTTGTAAATATTTTTCATAATCCGTAGCTTTTAGCTGATATGTCTGAGTAAATTTGATGAAAAATCCCTAATTATTCCCCCTTACTGTAACATTCACCTGTAAAGGCGTACTCGTATTACCCACACCCGAAGTTGTAAAATTAGTAATGACGGGATAAGCTGGTAAACCCGACAAAATGTAAGGATTTGCTCCACCAAAAGCACCTGCATTTGTGCCTCCCGTGCCTATGCCAATGGCGGGTGAGCCTGCGGCAAGTTGAAATTTTGCATCTTCGCCCGTCCACGTACTCCAAGGATTATTTACTAAAAAAGTAGTAGCTGAATTTCCGAAATTTACATTTCCATTACCAGAAGGAAGTGCTTGCAATTCAAGGCAGATATTGTTTGAAATTGTATTTCCAGAACCAACCCCATTCACAAATTGAATGGTACCTGACAGGTTCCTTGCATCAAAAATATTGTTCGAAACACTACAGTTATATAGATTATCAAGTCTTGAATAACTACTTAGGTAAAATGTATTATTGCTTATAGTTGAATTCGTTAAGCTCGAAATAATTGCATTCCCTCCTGTATTATAACCTATATTATTTATCACTATTGTATTATAACCATACTGAGCTGAACTCACCTGTGAATAATTTCCGTATATTCTCCCGACGATACATCGGCTGACTGTACCGGAATTACCTCTTGATTTTACACCTGCTATCAAATTAGTGCTTTCTCCAAATGCTACACTAATATTATTACACCGAGTAATCGTCACATTTATATCGTTTACATATATATCAGTATTTGATAATCCGCTGATTATACTATTTGCTGACCCATTATCAAAAACTAAAACACCTGCCAATGAGGAACGAGTGTCAAAGGAGGTATTTGCATTTTTATCCAAATAATAACCATTTCCTATAATTGTCAAACGTTTCGTGGAGTTTAAGGGACCATAACTAAGTGAAGAGGGCTCTACATAAATAATATCCCCAGCAGCAGCTGCGTTATGGGCGGCTTGGAGGGTAGTGTAGATATTTACCCCCGTAACACCAGGGTTATTGTTACAACGGCGAATGGTTTGGGCAAAAGTTGAGCAACTGATTGCTAAAAGGAAAATTAGGATTACGTGTTTCATGAATTTATTTGGTTTGTGTTAGTAAAAAATATTTTGAAAATTAAAAACTTAACAATTGTTAATTTTCAAGAAGGCGAAAAATCAAGCAAAAATCTTATTATTCGGTAATGTGATTTACAAACCAAGCAAAAACGCTCGTTGTCGCCTTCTCGAAATTGGTAATACAGTCTTGTTAGTCATCACCACAAAGTCCCTCCCAACTTCCACAATAAATTTTCGATTGACTAAATGTTTACGACTCACTCGTGTGAAGTTTTCAGCATCAATTTTATGCTGAACGTAGATGAGTGTACGGGCAATAATTTTCTGTTTACCAGATTTGAAATGAATCCAAGTATAATTGATATCTCCTTCAAAAAACAGGATTTCGTTGGAATAAACCGTTGTTCTTGAACCTAATATCAATGGATTTCCGAAGTAATTAATAGATTTTG
This sequence comes from Cytophagales bacterium, assembly GCA_031424875.1. Classification (GTDB taxonomy): domain Bacteria; phylum Bacteroidota; class Bacteroidia; order Cytophagales; family Spirosomataceae; genus Arcicella. Next base: position 2,483 of record JANPIG010000144.1, on the reverse strand, counting down.
ATTCCATAGAGTATTTAGAGATTTTTATTTAAGAACTGTCATTATTTTAAAATTCAAACCATATTTTAATTTTTCTACAAACATTCAATTATTTTGATAACTTTACAATACTGATTAATCAGTAGTTTTCAATTTTACCCCTAATTTATAGCTATGAAAAAAAATGCTTCATGCCCTTTCAACTTTGATGATTTTAAAAAAATATGGCAATCTGGAGGTCTTAACGAAGATATTGATGTAGTTTCAAATCTTACACAGAATAATCCTCTACTACACGAAACCTTATCGATGCAAGGTTGTGCTTTGGCAGTATTAGATATTCAGACAATGCAATACCCAATAATTTTAGGGGATGTTCAGAAAGTGTGTGGTTGGTCAACAGAGCATTTCTATGAAGTGGGAGTGGTAGGATATGTTGATAAATTTTTACCAGAAGATGCTTTGGGACTATTAGAAGTCTCTAAACAAATGAATGCCTATATTCCAACACTTGAGAAAGAACAGATAAAGCAATTTAGAGCAATATATGACTACCAGATGTGTGGTGAAGACGGAATAATTAGAAGAGTTTGTCAGGAAAGTATTGCTTTGAAAACTAATTCAGAGGGGCATATTTTATACTTTATGGCTCATGTTTCAGATATTACTGATTCTAAAAGGGCAGGCAGACAACATCTACACTTATCAGGAGGGAATAAAAATTATTTGTTTGAAATTGACAATGAAACTAATACTTGTGTAGAATTAACTATGCTAAGCAAGCGAGAATTAGAAATATCTAAGTTATTAGGAAGAGGATTAATGAGTGAACAAATTGCTGAATTATTATTTATTAGTCCAAATACGGTTAATACCCATCGTCAAAATATATTACGCAAATTGAAATTAGTTGACACTACTGAGCTTCTAAATTTTCTAAAAATTTATAGACTTATCTAAAGTTTATAAAAAATTTGGTTGGCATTTACATTAGTAACCATCTCATGAAAAGGGTATTTTTAGTGGTTTATTCCTCTTTATTTAAAAGAAATCCAGACCAATCATGACCCCAAACCGCAGAAATTTTCTTCAATCTATGGCTGTCATTTCAGCTTCTTCTTTATTTCCTTCATTCAAAAAAAAGGGCCTAAAGTCTTTCAATTTTCCCATTTCATGCAATGCCTATAACTGGAAAACATTTTATGATAGACAAAATAAAAAATGGGGAGAAGATTTAGATAAATGCTTGGCTGATTTAGCAAAAACTGGTATTACAGCCTATGAGCCTGGTTTAGAGAGTGCCGAAGATGTCAAACGTTTAGCTTCTTTTTTGAAAAAATACAACATTTCAATGCCTTCTGTATATGTCAATAGTGTGTTGCATAAGGTGAACGAAGCAGAGAAATCTATTGCTACGGTTTTGTCAATTGCCGATGAAGTAGTGAAATTGGGGACTAAAATTATAGTAACAAATCCGAGTCCAATAAAGTGGGGCAGTCCAGAAATAAAATCTGATAATGAGCTATCAGTACAAGCGAAAAGTATGGAAAAATTAGGGCTGGAATTACGCAAAAAAGGGCTTACGCTTGCCTATCATACGCATGATGTGGAATTACGGGCGGGGGCAAGGGAATTTCATCATGTTTTGCAAAATACTACGCCCGAAAATGTGAGTTTTTGTTTCGATACGCATTGGGTTTATCGGGGTTCGATGGATTCTCAATTAGCCGTTTTTGATGTTTTGAAAATATATGGCAACCGTGTGGTAGAACTGCACCTTCGCCAGTCGGTAAATGGCGTGTGGTCAGAGACTTTTGGCACAGGAGACATTGATTACCAACGCTTTGCGAATAAATTGAAAGCCATGAAACTCCGCCCACACCTGGTAATTGAGCAATGTATAGAAGCCAAAACACCCAATACCATGGACGGTATAGAGGCACATATTAAGGATTTAGCTATGGTTAAGCAGATTTTTAAAGGAATTTTAGGATAGTTTATGGAAGTCGTCCTTTTGAAGGACGACTTCCGTAATTTTTCTATAAATCATACAAATATCATCAACTTTAATTTCCCAAATCCGAAATTTTCAAAAACTTCACTTTCACTTTTCCGCCATTAGTAAAAAGAGAAAAAATATTGGCATTTTCTTCTGGAAAAATCAAGTCGCTGATGGTTACTCTCCCATCATTACCAAAAACTTCAACGGATGTTTTGTCAACTAATATCTTCATTTTCACAGTTTTGCCCTGCATTTTCATATCCGCAACTTCCACCGAGGCAAAATTTTCTTGAATAATTTTACCAGATTTTCTTCGGTCTAAATACAGTTGTTGTTTACGAACGTCATAACCTACAATGGTTTCTTGTAAAAACTTCTTATCATCCTTCTTATCCTTCAACTGAGCGATTTTTACCCCAAAATCTTTGGCAGATTTTACTTCAAATTCTACTTCAACCATGTAAGAATTTTTGGCAAAAATACTTGAACCACTAATTTGCTT
>JANPIG010000143.1:0-3208 GCA_031424875.1 Cytophagales bacterium | reverse complement strand
CGTTTATTTTGAATCAAAATTAATAGATTATGATGTTGCTTCAAATTGGTTAAATTGGCATACCCAAGCGTTTGAGATTTGGTACACCAATCCTGTCAATCAGCCCTTGAAATATAAAGAACAAGAATTTATAAGAGAATGGATTCCTGAATTGAGGCCTCTAAATGACCAAGAAATTTTAATTCCTTGGGAAAATAAAGAGGTAAATAATTACCCACAACCCGTAGAAATTCCCTCAAAATGGAATAGGGCGATTAATGCTATAAACAAAACTGTTATGGGAGAACATCCTGCTGATTAATTATGTCTTTTCCATCTCCCCTCACCGAAACAGAAAAAGCCTTCATCAAAACTCATCTCAATGATGAAGTAACTTCGCTATTATTGCAAGCCAAAAAACATCCCGATCTCAATATTCCTGATTTGGTTTGGCAGATAAAAGCACGGCAGAAAGCGAAGAATAAAATCACAGAATGGTTTGATAATGAGAATATAATCTTCCCACAGATGCTTTCCGTAGAGCAATCTTCCTCTGAAATTACCGCAAAATTTAAGGCAAATTTAGTGCATGGCGAAATGCTCATAGACCTTACTGGAGGCATGGGCGTGGATATTGCGTATATGAGCAAGAAATTCAAAAAAGCCACTTACATAGAGCAAAATGCTAATTTATGTAAGACTACAGCTTATAATTTTGAGGAATTAGGTATTGAGAATGTAACTTTTGTGCAAGGTAATTCAATTGATTTTTTAGAAAAAGAAACCATCTATTATTCATGGATTTACCTCGACCCCCACCGTCGAGATGATACTGGAAGCAAAGTAGTCAGTTTGCAAGATTGTGAACCCAATATTTTAGAAATTAGAGGTTTTTTGTTTACCAAAACGGATAAAATACTTTTGAAAGCCTCACCAATGTTGGATATTAACTTGGCAGTCTCAGAACTTCAAAATGTTGTATATATCTATGTGGTAGCGGTTGAAAATGAGGTGAAAGAAATTTTATTTCATCTGCAAAAAGACTATCAGGAAGAGGCAGAATATCACGCTGTTAATTTACCGAATGATACTTTCACTTTCAAAAAATCAGAAGAGAAAGAGGCAGTCATAAAAATGGGTTCGCCACAGGCATATTTATACGAACCAAATGCCGCTATTTTGAAGTCAGGAGGATTTAGAATTATTGCACAATGCTTTGATTTACAGAAAATTGCCCCTCATAGTCACCTTTACACATCCATAGAATTAGTCGAGAATTTTCAAGGAAGAACTTTCAAAATTGAAGGTGTTTGTAAATTAGATAAAAAAGAAATCTCTAAATATTTATCTGAAAATAAAGCTAATATTACAACCCGAAATTTTCCATTAACGGTAAAGCAAATTCGAGAGAAATTGAAATTGTCGGAGGGCGGGGATACCTATCTTTTTGCTACAACTGATGCACAAAATCAGAAGATTATGATTGTCTGTAAGAAGGTTGTAAAGAGCGATAAAACTTATTAAGATTTGACAACTATTTTCAAAGTTGTCAAATCTGTGGCTCATAATTCATTATTACTTACGCCTGATTTCTCAAAATCTGCATGAATACATCTTCCAGCTTTGCTGCCATTCTCACTTTAATTTTATAATTGCTTAGGTCCAACCCTTTGGCATTATACTTTGAAATCCAAATCTCTTTAAAGCCTAATTTCTCCGCTTCTGAAATTCGATTATCAATCCGATTCACCGCTCTGATTTCACCGCCAAGACCTACTTCTGCCGCAAAGCAAATGGTACTTGGAATTGAAATATCTTCGTAAGATGACACAATAGAAGCACAAACAGCTAAATCTATTGCTGGGTCTTCTACCCTTAAGCCTCCCGCAATATTCAAGAAAACGTCTTGATTTCCTAACCTGAAACCGCCTCTTTTCTCCAAAACTGCCAATAACATATTCAAACGCTTGGCATCAAAACCCGTTGAACTTCGTTGGGGAGTTCCATAAGTAGCGATAGAAACCAAAGATTGTGTTTCAATTAAAAGGGGGCGATTTCCTTCCAACATGGCTCCGATTGTAATGCCCGAAAAATCCTCCTCCCGTTGAGAAATCAAAATCTCAGAAGGATTAGAAACTTCTCTTAGTCCCGTATTCAACATTTCGTAAATCCCTAATTCTGAGGTGCTTCCAAAACGGTTTTTAGTGGTACGGAGTATTCTATACGCCAAATGACGGTCACCTTCAAACTGCAAAACCGTATCCACCATGTGTTCCAAAACCTTGGGACCCGCCAATGAGCCATCTTTCGTAATATGCCCAATCATAAATACGGGAGTACCCGATTCTTTGGCATATTTCATCAACTCAGCCGCACATTCCTTCACCTGCGACACACTACCCGCACCCGACTCTACGAAAGATGATTGCAAAGTTTGAATCGAGTCAATTATCAAAATATCAGGTTCAAAACTTTCAATTTGCTTAAAAATATTTTGAGTTTGGGTTTCTGTTAAAATAAAACAATTTTTACTCTGATTTTCCAAACGCTCTGCCCGCATCTTAATTTGTGATTCTGATTCTTCACCAGATACATACAAGACCCGATAATTATCCAACATCAAGGCAATTTGAAGCATCAACGTGGATTTACCAATACCAGGTTCACCGCCAATCAATACCATCGACCCCAATACAATCCCACCTCCCAAAACTCTGTTGAGTTCAGCATCCTTGGTCAAGATTCGAGGCTGTTCTTCAAAATTTATTTCTTGTATTGCTCGAGGTTTAGAAGCGACTTTTAAAGATGTTGATACCTTCCAAGAGCCTTTAGTAGGTTCATCTTTTTGTACTACTTCTTCCACAAATGTATTCCATTCTCCACAACTTGGGCATTTTCCTAACCACTTTGGGGCTTGATGTCCACAGTTTTGACAGAAAAAGGATGTTTTGACTTTTGCCATAATTTTTAAAAAGGTAAACGGTGAATGATAAACAAGGAACGTTTCAGTAGTAATTTATAGAAAAGTAAATGATTGTATATTCCCATAATTACAACGAAAATCATTTACCTTTTGCCGTTTACCCTTTATCGTTTTGTATCGTTTTCAAACTTCTTAAATACAATTCTTCTACTTTTGCTCTTGCCCAAGGCGTTTTTCTAAGAAATGCCAAACTTGATTTAATGCTTGGGTCATATTTAAAACACCGAATATCAATAAAAAGTCCCA
>JANPIG010000142.1:0-2249 GCA_031424875.1 Cytophagales bacterium | reverse complement strand
CATTGGCATCATTTGCCATATCAACTCGCATTTTCTTTTCGTTTTCTCTCAACTCGGCATCAAAAACTACCAAGGGCATTCCCCATTTATCTTTTTCGGTTTTGTGGAGGTACATTTTGTTTTCGTAGTAAGGCAAGGTTTCGCCAAAACCACCCAAGCCCATCGTCCAAGCGCCTGGTTTGGTTACTTCATTTTTATAATCTGCTCCAAAACTCAATTCAGCCACATTGCGTTGCCAGCCCTCACGACTACCTCCACCTTGATAACCAAATCCACGTACATAATCACGCTTGTCTGAACCAATATTCCGATAACGAGGAATATAAATACCGTTGGCACGTCGTCCATAATAATATTTATCTAAATCTCCTTCCCAAGTTCCTGACGCTCCCGTGCGGAAGTGATGATCCATCAAATTATGTCCTAACTGTTCAGAATCGTTGCCCATACCGTTAGGGAAACGATTAGAAATTGAGTTTAGCATCAAAGCGGTTGATCCTAACGCACTACCACATACAAAGATAATTTTAGCAAAATATTCACGGTCTTGCATCGTAACGGCGTCTCGCACTTTCACACCCGTAGCCTTTTGTCTGTTGGCATCATACATAATTTCCGTAACCACAGAGTCAGGTCTTAGTGTTAGCCTTCCTGTCTTGGCAGCATACGGTAATGTACACGACTGCGTACTAAAATATGCCCCATACGGACAACCGAGCGAGCATTTGTTACGATACTGACAAGCTCCACGTCCCACATCAGTCTGGGCTTTGCCTGCTGCCGAAAGATTAGCAACACGTCCCATCGTCATATTTCGACCTGGGAAATTCTTTTCAATTCGTTGTTTTACTTCTTTTTCAACGCAAAACATTTCCATTACAGGTAAAAACTCGCCATCTGGCAATTGTGGCAAGCCCAATTTTTCACCCGAAATCCCCACGATTTTTTCTACGTAAGAATACCATGGAGCAATATCTTTATAACGAATAGGCCAATCCACGGCAATACCTTCTTTAGCGTTGGCTTCAAAGTCAATATCACTTAAGCGGTACGACTGCCGCCCCCACATGATAGACTTGCCGCCCACGATGTTTGGGCGATACCAATCGAAGCGTTTTTCTTCTTTATAGAGTGAATCAGAATCGTTCATCCAATATTTTTCCGTCATTTCGTTATAGGGATAATCACGGGCTAATTTTGGGTGCGTTTCTTTCTGTTCATTCGTAAGCCGACCATTGTATTTGGTTTCCCAAGGGTCTTTCATGGCGTTTTCATAGCCCGTTACGTGTTCGAGTTGCTTGCCTTTTTCAAGCATCAATACTCGTAAACCCTTCTCTGTTAGTTCTTTGGCAGCAAAACCGCCTGATATACCTGAGCCAATTACAATGGCATCATAAGTCATTGCCTTTACGGCATCTATGTTTAAGTTCATTTTCTTGATGTTATAAAGCCCACGCTTTTTGATTAGGTTTTAATGGTACACAGCCTACAAATTTGCCCGGAATTGGTAAATATTCTAAGGCTTTAGTGGCTCCGATTTCTGAGGTAAAATAGCCTGTAACGGTCAATTCCTTCATTCTTTGAAAAAAAGGCTTATCATTGACCGTTGATAACTTCACCATTTCATTCTTTTGAGCAACGTCAAGATTTACGAAACCTTTGCCAAATTTTGCTTGACTATCAGCATCTAATTTTGCCAAACCTGCGTAAAATTTGTCTTGGTCTTCTTTTTTATAACAATCTCGCATCACTCGCACAATAAACTTTTCTGCCCCTGCGGCTTTTGCCCCTGGGGTGTCGGTAGTTGGAATGATAATATCTGCCACTTCCGCCAAAAGGGCTTCTTGATCAGCGGTAACATTCAGGCTTTCGCCTGTGTTAATTATTTGCCCCATCACACCCGCCATCAGCGGGGCAGATAGTACGCCACCCATCATTAGGGCAACTCTTTGTACGGCTTCTCTACGATTCATTTTTATTTTAGGATTTTTACTCAAAAATAATCAATATTTTAATAAAAAATGTTGATTTATGGGTTTTGGACGTAAATAATTTCAATAAGTTTATATTTGTGAATTCATATCCATTAAACCAATTATCAACCCTGATTCCATAAGTTTATATGAAACGAAAACTACTGATTTTTAGCCTAATATTTGCTTCTTTTTCAAATCTTTTAGCCCAAAGAAGAAACTACATTGCTACCCAAGCTGATACGCTCAATAATCTCAATGCTTTTGTATTACAAA
>JANPIG010000141.1:0-17408 GCA_031424875.1 Cytophagales bacterium | reverse complement strand
ACGCTCCAAAAAATTCGGACGAATCGTAACGTAATAGGCCAAGTACTCGGCATCTGCTTTTTCGTTTTGATGATAAATGATGAGTTCCGTTTGAGGTTTTTCGTATTTCAATATCTTCATTTCAGTAGCCGTCATAACCTTCACGATTGATGTTTTTGAAATGTCTCTAATCGCAATTTTCCCAACGTTAGTCTCTGATAGTGAAGGTTTTATATCTTTTAAAATAGGTGTTGGATAGAAATGTCCATTTAATAAAGATATCTCTTCATTAGCTTTTTGATGCAAAATCATCTCACCTCCATATACGGGTAAGCCCTTGTAGGTTTGTTGCATACGCAGGTGAGTAATGTCTATATCGTCTGTTTCACTTTTAATGATGTTAAGTTCATCATCAGGATTTGATAATTTCAAATAAGGTTTTACGGCTTCCAAATAATTGTAGGCAGCGGCGGCAGTGGCATTCATTCTACCATTGCGTAAACTGACTTTTTTGAGACTAGCAGGAATTCCCTCAATCATCGAAGGCATACCATTTTCATCTACCGTAATTTTGAGACCATCTTTTTTAGAAATCAGGTTCATATAGGACTGATTATCAGAAGGTTTAGTTAAATATTTTTGTCTGGAAATAGTGTTATTTTCAGACTGTTCATTGACAGATTTCGAGAGATTTTCAACCAATACGTCCGCAGAACGCTTCACGGTTTTGAACTTGTTTTGAGCCTCCAAAGACTCGCCACCAAGCAGTATAAGGGCAAGAAGTAATAATTGTTTTTTCATGGCGCAATGATACCCTTGTGCGGAGGGAGTTTTTTGGTTGGGAAATTGTTTTAATGTTGGGTATTTTGAAACGAAATTAAATATTTAATATCTAAATGATTTTCTGCCTCCTTGTAATTAATTATCTGATTTGCAGCATTTTATCAATAGCGAGGGATTTAAATCCCTCGCTATTGATAAAATACTGCAAACTAATTTACTCGTCCAATTTTCAAGAATATCGGAAAGCAGATTTTTAAATTTTGATTGTTTTGTTGTAATGATTTTATTTCAATAATAAACTGATTTACAGGGTTTTGATTGTGTATTTTGATATATTTCTGAACGCTCGACCAAGTATTCAAATAACCTTCTAATTCCTCAATCGTCCATTCATAATTCATGGAAAAGTTAGGCGATTTTATTTCTGGGAATTCAAAAGGAATTGAGCGGTATTCTTGATCAATGTAACACCTTTCAGCATCCCAATATTTTCCCATTTGTTCTTGGTAAAAATACTGCATTTTATCGTTAATTTCCTGATTATCAACCGTTAAAATTCCATAACCCCAAACCGCCAAAACGGCATTTGGTTTACAAACTCGTCGAATTTCTTGGTAAAATTGTTCAAAATCAAACCAATGGAAAGCCTGTCCAACCGTGACTAAATCAAAAATATTATCTGGAAAATTTGTGTGTTCAGCTGATGAAATGGTGTAGGAAATCTTAGCGTTTTGAGGTGCATTATCTAATTGTTTTTGTGAAATATCAGTAGCAAAAACTTGCTCAAAATAATCAACTAACTCACTGGCAACTTGACCATTACCCGTAGCACAATCCCAAGCAATTTGACGATTTTCAACCTGACTCAACACAAAATCATATAATTCTTTCGGGTACTTTGGGCGAAATTTTGCGTATAAATCTGCTTGGGTTGAGAAATTGTCTTTGGGCATGGGGTGGTTATTGGTTATTAGTCGGGCGGCGTACCGCTATTGGTTACTTGCGGTTTAACTTCCCGAAAGTTCTTTTAACTTTCGGGAAGTTAATGGTTGCTACTTCACCAACTCCATAAAACTATCATAAAAGGTCTTCACCGAATCCGCAGGCATTTTTGTATCGCCCCACTGAACTTTATGAGCAAACTTTTTACGTTCCGAAAACTGAACGGTATAAGACATATTACCAGGTTCTCCCGCTCCTTTTTCATTCAACTTTAAAGCCTCAATTTGCTTAAAAAAGTCCTTAGTTTTCGATTTTGAAAGGGTTTTCACCACCTCACTTGAATCCACATTACTGGCTTTATGGATCAATTGACCATCGGCTTTGAGCGTATATTCGTGCCATACGCCTGTAATACCTCCGCCCGAAGCCACCGTAATTTGCTGATTTTCTGGAACAGATTTGCAGCTTATAATAAAAGTTAAAAGCAAGAAAGTAAATATTCTTTTCATAATGGTAGCACGGACAGTCCTGTCCGTAAAGGGTAATTTATATGGTTTATGGAAGTCATCCTTCAAAAGGACGACTTCCATCTATCTTTATCAATTAAAATTTAGATCCCCAACTCACTAACTGCTAACCAAGACATCAGCCCCGCACCAATTTCCAAGGCACTTTCATCAATGTCAAATGTTGGTGTATGCACGCCTGAAATAATTCCTTTTGCCTCATTGCGAGTTCCCAGACGATAAAAACATGAATCTACATGGTGCGTATAATAGGCAAAATCTTCGGCGGCGAGCCAAATATCCAAATCAATCACATTGTCCTGACCCATAAAATCAATGGCTGCCCCTTTCATTCTGCGAGTCAATTCAGGTTCATTTTTCAAGAACGGATAACCTTTCTGAATAAAAACCTCACAAACGCCTCCCATTGATTCAGCAATTCCTGCCGCCATTTTCTGGATACGAGCCAAGGCATCGGCACGCCAAACTTCGTCCATTGCACGGAAAGTTCCTTCTACATACACCTCATTCGGTATCACATTGGTTGCACCGTTGGCAATCACTTTTCCAAAACTCAACACCGAAGGATAACGTGGGTTACGATTACGACTGATAATTTGCTGCAAAGCCACAATAATATGCGAAGTAATCAGCACAGGGTCGATGCCTAATTCGGGCATGGCACCGTGTCCGCCCTTGCCTTTTACGGTAAAATACAGTTCATCAGCACTTGCCATGTACATTCCCTCACGGAAACCAATTTTACCAACTGGAATATTTGGAGCCACGTGCTGACCGAGCATTTTATTAGGCGTTGGATTCAACAAAGCCCCTTCTGCAATCATGACTGAGGCACCACCTGGGGCTTTTTCCTCGGCAGGTTGAAAAACCAATTTCACCGTTCCCTCAAATTCATTCCGTAAGTTATACAAAATCTTGGACACACCCAACAACGAAGCCGTATGAACATCATGTCCACAGGCGTGCATAACTCCCTGATTAAGAGACTTATACACTACATCATTCGCCTCCACAATGGGCAAAGCATCCATATCTGCCCGCAAAGCCACCACTTTTGAAGATGGATTTCTCCCTTCAATCGTAGCCACCAAACCCGTATTGGCAATAGACGTTGGCGTAATACCAATTTCTTTCAGACGGTCGGCAACGTATTTCTGGGTATTGTATTCCTGATACGACAACTCAGGATTTTGATGTAAATGTCTGCGGTTAGCCACAAATTCGCCTGCATGGGCTTGGGCTAATTGTTTTATTTTTTCTTTCATTTATTGGTAATTTCCTTACAAATTTAACCACAATTTCAGATTCTCGTTATCCGCTTCCAATAATTCCAAATGAATCTTTCCCTCCTCATTCCACTGCATCTGCAAACCAAAAGCCTCCAATAACTCATTCACCATACTTTCGAGGGGCATATTTCCGTGGATGCAGTCTTTGAAATATTGGGATAATGAACGCCCATAAACTTCTTCACAAACTCGTTGATAATCCGTTATTGAATATCCCACGCCCATTTTTCCGAAGCGTTCCCACATCGTTTTCATGACGGTTTCCAAGGATTTTTGATGTCCAAAACGCAAGCGAATCATTAAGTCCAAAATTAAAGAAACAACCGCCCCTTTCTGATAAATCGAAACTCTACGGTGCGGAATGGCTTGCGAATATCCATCCAACCACAAATCAAAAGAGGATTCTACCAAAGACTGAAAAGCCTTACCATCTTGCTCAAAATGGCGTTTCAAGACAGTTTCTAACTCTTTTAAATATTGTTCTTGCGTAAAAACACCTGATTGCACCAAAAATAAATCTCCGTAATATGTCGTAACGCCTTCTGCTACAAAACCCGTTGGAAAGTAGTTTTCCTTCGTAAAATCGTAAGGCATCATCTCAACGGGACGAATTTTACAGATATTCCAAGCGTGGTACAATTCGTGTGAGGACACGCCCAAAAGGTCATTATACAATCCATCGCCCTCAGAATCTGGACCTAAAACAATCATGGTTGAGTTCCGATGTTCTACGCCATGATAGAAAGAAGTTGGCAAAATCCAGTTGATAAAATGATAATCTTTTTCTGGAAAATCACCCATTACTTGAATCTGTTTCTCTGTAAATGCTTGAAAATCAGCTAATAACTTCGTCCAATTAGGCGTATAATTTCCCAAAAACCAAACATGAAAATCAACATTTTCTACTTGGTAGCTTTGATGTTGAAGGTATGGACTGGCGAGGAGAGGGGAATCGACTAATTCGTAATAATTGTTTGGATGAAAAATACGGTTTCCATTGGGCATGCCGCAAGCAATTTTACATTCCTTCGGCAATACCATTTCCAATTCGCAAGCTTCATCCATACGCATCTGTACGTAAGGCAAACAGTTTACAAAATTAACATACATTATAGATTCATCCATATACGAACTTCCTGCATTTTGGATGTTGGCAAAGAACGTAAATTTAACAATAATCTCCTGTAAATCAGGCGTATGAATTAGCCAACGGTCTTTGGTGAGTTTGTGGAAGGACACCTCTTCTTGAGAAGAAAACACCTCAAATCGTTGAATGTTTTTGGCAAAGTTTTGAAGTTCATACCGTCCAGGTCGCCATGCAGGGAGTTGCAATTCGATGGTGTCGGACTGGATATTATCAATCACCATTTCGATATTAAGGAAATGGCTTTGAGGGTTTTCGGAGGATATTTTGTATTTTATCACGAAATTTAGGGATTTAGGGGTTCGTGGGATTTAAGGGTTTAAGGGTCTAAGTAAAAGTATACAACATACCTAAAATCTTAAATTCAAAGTTAATCATAATGAAAATGTAAAACTAAATCAAAAAATATCATCAAAATATAATTAATTAAATATCTGAATATCAGTTAATTGCGAAATTTTTATTGTTGCAGGGAACTCTTGAACCCCCTAATTCTTAACCCCCTAACCCCTTTTTTCAATCAAAAGAGTTGGCTAATAAAAATAAGTTCCTTACCTTTGCAATCCTGTTTTAAGAACTTAAAGATTTTTATTAATATATCGTCATGAAAAGAACGTTTCAACCATCGGTAAGAAAGAGAAAAAATAAGCACGGTTTCCGTGAGAGAATGTCAACTCCAAACGGTCGTCGTACATTAGCGGCTCGTCGTGCAAGAGGAAGACACAAATTGACTGTTTCTGACGAGAAGAGAGGTAAATAGATTTTAGAGAATAGTTAATAATTAATAGAGAATAGTTATTTTAACTATTACTTGTTAAATTTTAACTATTGACTGAATATCGTGAAATTTACTTTTAAGAAGTCCGAAAGACTCAATTCCAAAAAAATTATTGAACAACTCTTTGATAAAAAGGGTAGAGAAACAAACCAATCGGTTTTTCTCTACCCTTTTCGTGTTTCTTATGTTCATGAAGTTGAAAGTCAAGAGTTGAAAGTCGAAAGTGAAAGCGAGTTTAATAGTCTTTCAAGTTTAAACGTTCAACTTTTAACTCACTCTCCCCAAATCCTAATCTCCGTTTCCAAACGATTCTTCAAACACGCTGTTGATAGAAATCTTATCAAGCGTCGTACCCGTGAGGCATACCGCCTAAATAAGCACCTTTTGCTACAAAAACCAGCCTCCCAAATTCCAGCTTACATAGCTTTTGTGTATATTGCAAAGACAATCGAAGATTACGCCAAGATAGAAAAATCAATGAAAGCGATTTTTCAGAAAATGGTTTAGTTTTTGTTTGAAATATCGTATTTGATTTTGCGTTAAATATTATAATCAAAAAAATATTCCTGCCTTTGTTGGTGTTTTCACCAACAATCGGACAAATAATCTTAATGCTTGATTATCAAATAGTTATAGATAAAATTACCCAAATCACATTGGTCTTATTCAAGTGTCAAACGACGGCGGGCGAGGAAGACTAACAAAGGAAAAAAAATGAAAAAAACCTTACCACTCATTATCCTATTATACGCAACATTCAGTTCATTGGCACAATCAAAAAGCGGCTTTAAAAATACTTGGGTATTTATGGTAGGCGTGTTGGAATGGAAAAACCATGAAAACTTTGCTTCCTTCGATAAAACCAACCGAATTGATGCTAAAATTGTGAAGTTTTTTCAGAAAAATGGATTACCTAATGATCATATCCTGTACCTAAAAGACAAAGCCGCTACTACTCCTGCCGTCAAGGAAGCCTTTATTTCCTTTTTGAAAAAGGCGGGTAAAAACGATGATTTGTTCTTTAATTATTGCGGTCATGGTTACAGGAATGAAGCCGATAAAGTTTGTTTTGCCAATTACGAAGGGGCGGATTGGTCGGTAGAAGAAATTGTAAAAACGGTAGATAAAAACTTTGCGGGCAATACCGCCATTTTTACTTCCGATGCTTGCAACTCTGGGGCGTTGGTCAAGGAGGTGCAAAAATACAAAAATCGTAATTATGCGGCTTTGGCTTCCGTAGTACCACAAGATTTGTCAACGGGCAACTGGACACATTCCAACGCTTTATTGTACGGATTACAAGGCAAAAATTTTGTTGATAAGAACAACAATGGTACTATCTCGCTTCAAGAATTGGCTGAATATATTGATGAAGAAATGGCAATTGTGGAAGGACAAAAATCTCATTATTACGTTCCAGAATCGCTGAAATCGTGGGCAATTGCCACCAATATTCCGAAGAAAAAAGATTTACGTATCGGTGAAAAAGTAAATGTAAAGTATGGTAAAACCGACTATTTGGGCTTCATTACCAATGTCAAACCCGACGGAATGTACAAAGTTTTGTTTTATAGTTACGCCAATGACGAATCTGAATGGTTGCCGAGTTCGAGATTAGTTTCTTTGAAAACCAAACCCACTTTTCCAGTTGATAGTAATGTAAAATCTTACTGTATTATTGAAAAAGGCTGGTTTCCTGCCAAAGTCTTGAAAACTTTCTCTACGTTGCATTATGTGCATTATGATGGATACGACAAGAAATGGGACGAATGGGTATCGCCTGATTTGATAAAGAAAATGGAATAAATTTAACCTTACGAGTGGTCGGTGAGGACACACGACCACGGGACGGAAAGTTACCAGCCGAGGAAATAGAGTAAAGGTATGAGAGAAAATAAAAATTAGGCAAATAACTAAACGATATGACATTAAAAAAAGAATTACTTGACAAATTAATAGGTACAAACCTTGATAGTTATAATGAAAAAACAGATGATAAAGTTTTTGACGGAAGAAGACAATTTTACTTAGACTCATATTTTCCTATATTAAATCATTTAAAAGCCCAAAAAGGAAATCTAAATTCAGAGAGTGCAGTAGTAGCAATATGTCTCATTTATAGTTGGATGCCCAAAATAATTCATAATCCTATAATTCCTGATGACAATGTAGTTAAATCATTAAACAAAGCATATAATTCAACTTCCGAAGATAAATTAAGTGAGCAAGAAATAGAGAAAATAAAATATTCTATTAATAATTCTATGGTAGGGGCGAGCAAAATACTCCATTTTATAAACCCCAATATTTATCCTATTTGGGATGGTAATATTGCTAAAATAATTAAATCAGAAGATAGAAAAAATAAAGAAGAAGTCTTAAAATATCTTGATTATCAAAATGTCTGTTTAGACGTAAGTGATGATGATTGCATTAAATCCATAAAAAATTTCAATTCGGAAAAATTTAATGGTCTTTCAAAACTTCGTAAAATAGACATGGCTTTGTTTTCTATAAAAGAATCTAATAAATAACAACACTACATGATATGAATTATACTGAAAACGTACAGACAAAGAGCCTTGGGTGGGCAATTGTTCTAACTTTAATATTTGGACCTCTCGGACTTTTTTATGCGAGTGTTTCGGGAGGGCTTATTATGACCTTAACCCCGCTTGCCCTATTCGTCCTATTTCTCTTGGGGGCAGTCACTCAAAGTTCAGTTTTATTAGCAAGTTCAGGTATTTTACTTATTATTTTTGCTTTAAGCTATTGGATTATTTGTGTTATTTGGGCTGCGACATCTGTAAGCAACTACAACAATAAAGTAGTTAATGATTCAAGACATGAAGAGTTTTTAAGATTATTAGATGAGAATAATCAAGCTAATAATAAGATAGTTCAAAACGTTATTCCAACAGAAATAACGAAAGTTGCTGATAACCAAAACCTTGATCAACCTACAATAAAAGTATGGAAACAACAAAATCCGAATAGGTCACTCAATGAATATTATCAGATTTACGGTGTTCCTCAATCACCGATAGTAACTCCTACGTATACTTATGAAGAAGCGTATTACATACATGAAAAGCCTAATAATTCAGGTCTTTATATTACGTTAGCGATAATAGCTGTTGTTTCAATTACATTATTAGTATTTATGCTGAAATTTAAAAAGGAATATTATATTAAAGGCTTAAAAATTTATGGACTTCAAATTGAGTGGGTTAATGATACGCAGACATCTGGGAAAAATATTCATTTCATAAATAGTATTTATGAATTTGAGTTAAATTTTTTATCCGATACAGAGGTAGAATTAACACCTATTGTTTGTTATGATTGTAATCAAAGTAAAGAACATCTTCCTTTCAAGAAAGCTAAGTATGATTATAATTATTCAAAAGGAAATCTACAAATTCCTTCAATGGAAATAGATATAAATCTTTCCGAAAAAGATTCCATGTTTATTTGTAGTGATAATAGGGTTTTTTATAAATATTCGATGAGTCAAATAAACGAATCATCTAAGAAAGATAGGCTAAATAAATTGTTAAAGTATCCTAAAACTGAAAGGCTAAATTGGTTTTTAAGCCGTGAAGTAATTGTAAAAAATCTGTAATTTAATGATATGCGATTCAATAACAAATAAAATGAACATAAAAAAATACACTAAAACCCTAATAGTCAGCGGAATAACGGTAGTGGGACTATCGTTGGCTTCCTTCTCTGACCCAGGCGAGCGATTCTTTGATATTGCTAAAAACTTGGATATTTATGCAACGCTTTTCAAGGAATTGAATCGCTATTATGTGGATGAAATCAATCCGAATAAGACCGTCAAGACTTCTATTGATGCGATGTTGAAATCGTTTGACCCTTACACCGTCTATTATGCCGAAGACGATATTGAGGATTATATGACCATGACAACGGGCAAATACAACGGTATCGGCATCGTGACGGGTAATCGCAACGGGCGTATCACCATCATGCTCATTGACGAAGGCACACCTGCGGAAAAAGCGGGTTTGAAAATTGGCGATGAAATCGTGAAAGTTGATGGTGTTGATTTGAAATCTAAAAAAGGAATCGACCCTGGCAAGTTGATAAAAGGACAAACGGGTACATCCGTAAAATTGACCGTAAAACGCTATGGAACGGATAAATTGGAGGATATTTCCGTTACTCGTGATGTAGTGAAACTCAAAAATGTGCCTTATTATGGCATGATAAATGACGAAGTGGGCTACATTGACTTGAAGGATTTTACCAGCACGGCTTCCAAAGAAGTGCGTCAGGCAGTTACGGATTTGAAGGCCAAAGGCATGAAAAAATTGGTACTTGACCTTCGTGAAAATCCAGGTGGATTGTTGAATATGGCAGTAGATATTTGTAATATTTTCTTGCCAAAAGAATCTGAAATTGTTTCTACCAAAGGCAAAGTGCAGGAGTGGAACAAGACTTACACAGGCTTGAATGCAGCTATGGACACGGAGATTCCGATTGCGGTTTTGACCAATTCACGCAGTGCTTCGGCAGCTGAAATTGTGTCGGGCGTGATTCAGGATTATGACCGTGGCGTACTCATTGGGCAACGCACTTACGGAAAGGGTTTGGTACAGGTTACCCGTGATTTGACTTATAATACCAAATTGAAAGTTACCACCGCTAAATATTACATTCCAAGTGGACGTTGTATTCAAGCCATTGACTATGCACACCGCAATCCAGATGGTAGTGTTGGAAAATTGCCTGATTCACTCAAAAAGGCATTTAAAACCGTAAAGAGTGGTAGAACTGTATATGACGGGGGCGGTATTTTACCTGATATTGAATTAGAAAAACCTTATCCAGCGGCGGTTTCATTGGCATTGTCAAATAAATTTGTGCTTTTTGATTATGCCATAAAATACCACTTCGACCATCCAACTATCAAACCTGCTAAAGATTTTGAATTAAGTCCAGCTGAATATCAAGACTTTGTGAAATGGGCTGTTGCTCAAGAGTTTGACTACACCACGCAGGCAGAAAAGGATATGAATATCTTGGAAGCCTCTGCCAAAAAAGAACGTTATTATGAAAATGTTTCGGAGCAACTAAAGGCTCTACGTGCAAAATTATCGCACAATAAGGAGTTTGACTTAAATAAATTTAAAGACGAAATCAAGACGGCTTTGGAGCAAGAAATTATCGTACATTATTATCTCCAAAAAGGAACTCGTGAGCAATCTTTCGCCAAAGACCCCGAGATTCAGTCGGCATTGAAATTGTTTAAAGATATGCCTCGTTATCAAGCAATTTTAAAGGGGAAGTAGGGAGAAAGGAAGACAGGAGTAAAGGAGACAGGAAAAAAAATGGCGATTAAGAAATTGGTCGCTATTTTTTGTTTGAAAGGTTTGAGTTTAATTTTGTAGAAAATAATTGTCTGAATTTAGATTCATGAGGTTAGAAGATTTTTAAGATTGAATTTGAGAAATTAAGTAATCCAAAAAATCCTTTAATCTGATAAATCCAAATTTAGACAATAACTCCGCAATCGAAACTCAAAATATGTCTTTAATCCTCAGCATAGATACCTCCACGAAAGTATGTTCAGTTGCCCTGCACAGAGAAGGTAAACTATTGGCAATCAATGAATTATATACTGAAAAATCTCATTCTGGAATGCTCACGACCCTTTGTGAGAATGTGGTTAAACACGCTGGATTTAACTTGCAAGATTTAGATGCTATTGCCGTTGCCAAAGGTCCAGGGTCATATACAGGTTTGCGGATAGGAGTTTCCACTGCTAAGGGTTTTTGCTTTGCGTTGGATAAACCTTTGATTGCCCTGAATACCTTAGATGCAATGGCGTATCAAGTCAAAGATTTTTATGATGCAAGCCATTTGATTTGCCCTATGATTGATGCCAGACGCATGGAAGTTTTTTGTCAAATACTTGATAATGAGTTGAATACTATTTCAGAAACCGAAGCCAAGATTATTGATGAACAATCTTTTTCAGAACTTTTAGCACAAAATAAGATTGTTTTTATTGGCGATGGTTCAGCAAAATGTCAAGAGAAAATTTCGCACCCTAATGCCATTTTTCCGAAAATGGAAATCACCCCTTCGGCAAAAACCATTGGTATTTTAGCAACCAATCTGTATGAAAAATCGTTATTTGAAAACGTTGTCACCTTCGAGCCTTTTTATTTAAAGGACTTTGTGGGAACACAGAAAAAAGTGTAAAAATGGAAGAAGAATTAATCATCAATAAAGTAATCAATAGTGGACTCGTTACCTTCGACTTGGAAGACTTATATCACCAAGGCGAAAGAATAGTTTATGACCTCAAAGACAATCTCTTTATGGGTATGATTTTGAAGGAAAAAGATTTCAGAGAATTTCTCAAAAACCATAATTGGACGCAATACACAGGGAAAAATGTTGCGATTATCTGTTCAGAAGATGTTATTATTCCCACGTGGGCATTCATGCTTTTGACTTTAAAATTACAACCTTTTACCAATACCGTTATTTTAGGAAATTTAGCGGAATTAGAAAATAAACTGTTTTTCGATGCCCTCCATAAAGTAGATGTTGAGGAATATCGGGGAGCAAGAGTTGTGGTGAAAGGTTGTTCAAAAGTGCCTGTACCTGCGGCGGCTTATGTGGAAATCACTCGACTTTTACAGCCCGTTGTGCAGTCCTTGATGTTTGGCGATCCTTGTAGTACAGTGCCTCTATACAAAAAGAAAGGGTAGAATTTCCCATTAAACAAGGAAGTCTTCGCTCAAAGCGAAGACTTCCTTGTAAATTCTATTTTTATTACTCCACAAACGCTCTCTCTTTCTTTTTCCCCAAAAACGGCAACCAACTCTCTTCAATACTTCCACCAAAATCTCTCAGAAACATCACGAATGAAGGTTTGTATGGTTTCGTTTTCAAAGGCATTCCTGCTTCCTCTGGCGTAAGGTCTCCCTTTCTTGAATTGCAGCGTTTGCAGGCTGTCGTCAGATTATCCCATGAGGTTCGCCCTCCTCTTGATTTTGGTAAAACGTGGTCAAGGGTTAATTCTTCCGCTTTTCCACAATACTGACAATGCCCATTATCTCGCCTAAAAATATTTTGTCTCGATAACATCACACCTTTGTAAGGTAAATATACATAACGATGCAAACGAATTACGGAAGGCATCGGAAAAGATTGCGAAACACTCCGCAGTTGTTCAGTGGCAGATTCTGCAACCAAATCAGCTTTTTTCAAAAAGACCAATAAAAATGCTTTTGGAATAGAACAAACCGTTAATGCACTATAATCTTGATTTAAAATTAAAACTTTCCGACCCATAACTCAATAAATGTTAAGGTGCTTTCGCACGTACGATAAATGAACAGATTTCTAATCCTAAATTACTGATAATTCTTTTAAAAATAACGTTCCGAGAAAGATTTTTGTTTCATTTAATCTTTTGATAATCAATACTATTATTAAAAATTGTCTAAGTTTGTTATCTAATTAAAATTATCGTCATTTTGAGAAAACAAAATTCATGTACAAAGATTTATATCATATACTTTCCCTTCCCAACCTCTTGATTTAGTATTAAACTAACCCATCTTGAATTTATCCAATACAATCTAAATATGCTTCAAGTAGTGGGTTTTACTAAGTATTTTTTAGATTAGAATAATTCTAAATAGAAATTTTGCCGTAATTTTTTAATAAAAAACCATAAAAATTTAATTGGTTCATAATTTTTCCAATCGTACTTTTGTAACCCGAAAAAGTGTTAAAATTGTCTTTTTTAGGACAAAAGGATTTATTTCCTTTTTTAGTGATTCATAATTAGTAAATTGTTATTAGTATTTTATTCATTATTTTTAATAATAAATAATACAATTCTCTAATATTTAATGAAAATCAAATCATTACAAAAAAATAACAAATGTTCTGTAATAAAACGAATATGATAACCATGAAACGTCTGAGATTTGTAGCACTAACATTTATCTTAGGTGCTATTGCCTTTGTTGCTAATGTTAATGCACAAGATGTCGCCGAAGGTGAACAAATTTTTAAAAATAATTGCTCTACTTGCCATGCCGTTACGGATGAAGTGGTAGTAGGTCCAGGTTTGAAAGGTATAAGTCAAAGAAGACCTATCGACTGGATTGTGAAGTGGGTACATAATCCACAAGCAGTGATTGCCTCGGGAGACAAATATGCGGTTGATTTGTATAACAAATTCAATAAAGCACAAATGACTGCTTACCCAGGCTATTCAGAAGCTCAAATCAAAAGTGTAATTGCATACATTGATGCTCAAGCTGCTGCTCCAGCCCCTACTGCCAATCCTTCAGCTGCTGGTGCTGGTCCATCAGGGGTGGTTGAATCACAGGGTTCTTCAAACGGAGGCATGATGCAGTATATCCTGATAGGATTGTTATTAGTAATGATTTTGGTATTATTGGCTTTATTGTCAATTGTATCAAGTCTTTCAAAATTGACAACCGTTGATGCATCTTCTCCACAGGGCCAAGCTATCCCTTTATTACAGAGAATTTCTGAAAACGGAAAGAAAATAGCTACTAATAGTGCTTTCAAAACGGGGGCTGCTTTGTTAATTACCTTATTAATAGGAAAAGCAACAATTGATGCTGCTTATGGAATTGGTATTCACCAAGGATATGCTCCTGAGCAACCTATCCAATTTTCACACAAACTTCACGCTGGTCAGTACCAAATCAATTGTAATTATTGCCACACAGGCGTTTACAAAGGGAAAGGTGCCAATATTCCTTCAGCAAATATTTGTATGAATTGCCACAATGCTATCAAGCGTGAATCTCCTGAGATTCAGAAAATTTATACATCACTTGAAAAAGACGAACCAATTCAATGGGTACGTGTACACAACCTTCCTGACTTAGCCTATTTCAACCACGCCCAACATACAAACGTAGGTGGTTTAGAATGTACAAATTGTCATGGAGATATTGCTAAAATGGAAGTAGTTGAACAACGTTCTTCTCTGACAATGGGATGGTGTATCGACTGTCATAGGAAGACCGACGTAAACGCTAAGGGCAATGAATATTATACTAAATTAGTTGAATTGCATAATAGCGAAAATAAAGAGCCTTTAAAAGTACAGAACATTGGAGGTTTGGAATGTTCAAAATGCCATTATTAAAAATTTGGTGAATTAGTGATTGGTGATTGGTATATGACCTTCCCAAAAGCAAAAACGTTAATCAAGATATTAAAAAGAGCCACAAGCTGACAGCTAAAAGCTAACAGTCGATAGCCAATCATATTACAAATATGGAAAATAATACAAAGCGGTATTGGAGAGGAATTGAGGAATTGACAAACAGTTCAGAGTTTGTAAAATATGCTCACCGTGAATTTGGTGATGCCCCCATAGCAGAAGAAAAAGAGGAAGCCTTGATTGACGGAACTAATACCGTACGTCGTGATTTCTTGAAGGTCTTAGGTTTTGGCGTTTCAGCAGTTGCTTTGGCAGCTTGCGAAGCCCCTATTAAGAAAGCTATCCCATATCTAAATAAACCAGAAGATGTTGAGCCAACCATTGCTAACTGGTATGCCTCAACTTACGTGGATGGAGGCGATTATGCTTCGGTATTAGTTAAAACTCGTGAAGGTCGTCCGATTAAATTAGAAGGAAACAAGGCTTCATCTATCAATAGAGGTACTTTATCAGCAAGGGCTCAAGCTTCGGTGTTGAGTCTTTATGATAACGAAAAATTAAAAGGTGCAACTATTTCGGGCAAACCAGCTACGTGGGCTTCAGTGGATAAAGAAATAATTGCAGAATTAAGTAAAATATCGGCTCGGGGAGGTCAAATCAGAATTGTTTCAAACACAATTTTATCACCATCAACGAAAAGAGTAATTGCTGATTTTGTTTCAAAATACCCAACAGCGAAACACGTAACCTATGATGCTAATTCAGTATCAGGTTTAGTGCAAGCCAATGGAGGAATTCTTCCAAGTTTTGATTTCAGTAAAGCAAAAACAATCGTTTCAATTGGTGCTGATTTCTTAGGTACATGGATTTCTCCAGCAGAATATGCTGGACAATGGGCAAAAACCCGAAGAGTTGATTCAGCTAAAGGTGGTAATAAAGAAATGTCTCGTCATTATCAGTTCGAGACTATTATGTCTAATACAGGTGCAAATGCAGATTACCGTGCTACTTATAGACCATCGCAAGAGGGTTTAGTTGTAGCAGCGCTTTATAATGCAATAGCTTCTGCAACAGGTGGTTCAACAATTGCTTCAACAGGGGTTAAAATTGAGCACTTAGACAAAGCAGCAAAAGATTTAGTAGCCACTAAAGGAGCTTCCTTAGTAGTTTCTGGTTCAAATGACCCTGCGGTTCAGACTGTGGTAGTGGCTATCAATGCCATGTTAGGAGCTTACGGAACAACGATTGATGCAGGTTCGCCAGTAAATTATCGTCAAGGTTCTGATTCGGAAATGAACATGTTCATCAACGAAGCAAAAGCGGGACAAATTGCTGCCGTAATTTTTTATAATGCAAATCCAGTTTACAACCACCCACGTGGAGCAGAATTGGCAGAGGCATTACCAAAAATAGGATTGACAATATCAACGAACGACCGTGCAGACGAAACAGGGTCGTTGTGTAAATATGGTACACCAGATTCACACTATTTAGAATCTTGGAATGATGCCGAGCCTAAGAAAGGCTTCTTCTCATTGACTCAACCAACTATTTCAACTATCTTTAAAACTCGTCAGACACAATCAAGCCTTTTGACTTGGGCAGGTTTGAACGGAGATTATGCCACCTATCTTGAAGATGCTTGGACAGCAACTTTGGGCGGTAAAACAGCATGGTCAAAAGCATTACAAGATGGTATTTATGAGCCAGGTGCAGGAGCAACTTTCAGTGTTCCACAAACAGGATTAGCCGATGCCGTAGCTTCAATTGCGAAGAATTATAAAGCAAGTTCTGATAAAATGGAGTTGGCAATTTATGAAAAAGTAACAATGGGTACTGGTTCTCAGGCAAACAATCCATGGTTACAAGAATGTCCAGAGCCAGTTTCAAAAGCGTGTTGGGGCAATTATGCTACTATGTCGATGACAACTGCCAAAGCATTAGGTTTAGACAGAGAAGTAGAATTAGATACACTTGAAGTAGAAGTTACCGTAAATGGTAAGTCAGTAAAATTGCCTTTCATTGTTCAACCAGGTCAAGCTAATAATACTGTAGCTATAGCCATTGGATATGGACGTACTAAGGCGGGTAAATCTGCTGACAATGTTGGGGTAAATGCTTATCCATTTGCTTCGATGATTAACGGAAACATTGCTTTTTCAAATACAGGTGATGTAAGTGTGAAAGCAACTGGTGACGCTGCTAAAATTGCTCGTACCCAAACACACAATACTGTGATGGCTCGTGAGGCAGTTGTGAAAGAAACAGTTTTGAGTGCTTATCAGAAAAATGCCCAAGCAAATAACGAAAGACCTGAAATCGCAACTGCTGAAGGTAAGAGGTTAGCTACGGATATTACCTTATGGAACGGACACAAATATAACAATCACGCATGGGGAATGGTCATTGACTTGAATACTTGTACAGGTTGTGCGGCTTGTGTGGTTTCTTGTAATGCTGAAAATAATATCGCTGTAGTGGGTCGTCAAGAAGTTATTAACCGTCGTGAGATGCATTGGATGCGTATCGATCGTTATTATTCTTCTGATGCTGACGTAGAAGATACAAGTGGTTTGGAAATTGCTTCTGAAAATCCTGAGGTTATTTTTCAGCCTATGCTTTGTCAACATTGTTCAAATGCTCCTTGTGAAACTGTTTGTCCAGTATTAGCCACTACACACTCAACAGAAGGCTTGAACCAAATGACTTATAACCGTTGTATCGGCACTCGTTATTGTGCTAACAACTGTCCATACAAAGTGCG
>JANPIG010000140.1:0-1220 GCA_031424875.1 Cytophagales bacterium | reverse complement strand
TTTTCTTTTTTCTCTTTTTTAGGAGTGTCCTGTGCTTTTACGTTAGGTGTTACTACGAAAAGTCCACAAATAAGGATGGCAATGGCAATAATTTTCTTCATGATATTGTTAAATTTATGTGGGAAATTGAGTAAGAAATTTTTGAAATAATAATCTCCAAAATATATTCTCCCTCTTTTGACTGTAATTAATTAAATAGTAACTGAAATTCCAAATGAAATTTCACGTTATTGATAAAAAAACTGATTTTAGGTTTAAAAATCTTTAAAAATTATCATAATTAATTAGTTTTGTATTCACTAACCATAAAAATTTCTCAACAAGTTGAAAAAATATCACTTCGGAATATTTTTGATTATCAGTAATTACTTTTCTGTTTTTGCTCAAAACTATACTTTTATTTCAGGGAAAATTATTAATCATGATACCCACCTGCCTGTGGCGGGAGTTTACGTTGGTATTCCTGCAAAAGGAGCAATTCCATCTTCTTCGGGTGTGGTTACGAATGAATCGGGTGAATTTATTTTGAAATATCCCGTACTACTGCAAGCAACAGGGGGACTAAATATTACCAAAATTAATTTCAAAGAAATAAAAAAAAACTTACTTGAATTTAAAGACAAAAAAGATTCTTTAACTTTTGAAATTCAGGCAGTTGAAAATAAATCAATTGAAGCCCGAGACGGACGCAAAACGATTGATTACATTATAGCAAGATTGGAGAAAAATTATAACGTAAATCCCTATAATCTAACGGCTTTCTATCGTGAATCTTTGAAAATTGATAGTGGATTTGTAAGAATAGCAGAAGGTGTTTTGAAAGTTGAAAAATACCCTTTCCCCGATAAAGGAAATTTGGGCGAAGTTTGCAAACTCTTGCGGGGAAGACGTTACGAGAAACCCGAAAATAAAGAAATTTGGGAAGGCTTACAATTTGGCAATGGAGCTGATTTAGTAAGCAGAACATTAGAAACAAAACTGCCAGATTTTTTAGAAAAAACTAACGTAAAAAACTATAAATATCAAATACAATCTGACCTGAGCGAATATGATGGAATGCCCGTTTTTAATATTTCATTTTCTCCGATTGATAAAAAACTAAAGGGCGCAAAAGTGGGCAAAATGCAGGTAGATACGCTTACAATGGGCATTTTGAGTTACGATTATGAATTCACTGAAGACGGTTTGAAAGACGTAATAGGTGGTGGAATGTTTGGTGG
>JANPIG010000139.1:0-1955 GCA_031424875.1 Cytophagales bacterium | reverse complement strand
AATATTCTAAGTGCGTTTTCATGGGTAATTCTATTAAAATTATATCGCCATTTTTCCAGTACTTATTGATTAAAATATACTCCCCTGATTTTGTGGTAACTGCTTGATTTTTACCATTGACCCAAACTTTGACGTCACTCGCCCATGTTGGAAAACGAATGCCAATATTGAATTGATTAGGCTTTTTTAAATTGACAATTAACTCCGAACGATTGCTATACGGAAATTGCGTTTTTTGGGTGAGTTTCATGTCTCGCTCTGCCCAATTGACTACCGAAGGAATGAACAAATTGACGAATAAATCTTGCTGCTTATGGCTATAAATCAACTCTCCGTATTTGGTATGATTTTCTAAACCTGAACCTACGCAACACCACATACTGGTTTCGGGCTGAGAATATACCCGATAATGTCGTGGACGAATGGGCGTGAAATACACAAAACCACCGTGCGTGGGATGTTGGCTTGAAAGAATGTGATTGTAAAGCGTTTTTTCATAAAAATCAAGATATTTCAAATCGTTTTTATCCAAAAATAAGGCTTTACTCAAGCGAAGCATATTGTACGAATTACACGTTTCTGGGCCTTGATTTGATTCCAACATTTTAGAAAAATCGTTGGTTGGGTTAAAGTGTTCTCTAACGCTATTTCCACCAAAAGCAACGCTTCGTTTTTGCGTTAAATTATGCCAAAAATAGACCGCTGCATCCGACCAATCTTTGTTTCCATTCAACTGAGCTATTTTTTCAAAACCAATCACTTTTGGAATTTGCGTGTTGGCGTGCAAACCCGTGAGTTTATCTTGATGCTGAATTAATGGATTTAAAATGGCTTTGTGCGATATTTTTTCGGCAACTTGGAGATACTTTTTATCTTTTGTTATTTCGTATAAATCCGCAAAAACTTCATTAATTCCCCCATGTTCTGTCCGAAGCATAGTTTGAATTTGCTCCTCAGAAAGTGGCTTTATTAAGTCCGAAAACCAATCGCCCAAACCAATTAAAACCCGCAAAGCCTGTTTATTATTAGCGAACTGATAAGCATCTCGCAAGCCCGCAAACAGTTTATGAATATTGTAAAGAGGCACCCAAGTATTGTTCAAACCGAAACTACTGCCATCAATATCACCTTTATGAATCCGCTCCCAGAATACTTTTCCTTGCGGAATTCCCCCCACATAACCGTTGCCATTTTTAGTTTGACAACGAGCCAATTCTGAAATTATATAATCCAAACGAGTCTTTAATTCGGCATTTTTCGTGGAAGCGTACATCATCGCCAAAGCCGACAAATAATGCCCGCCAATGTGTCCATCCAAACCCGAACTTTCCCAGTTTCCGTACCTTTCCGCTTTCAATGGTAAGCCTGCATCAATCAAATAGGGAGCTAATAATTTATCAGTATTTAAGGCCAAAATGTACTTTAAATCAACTTCTTGGGCATTCTTAAAAACACCTTCCGTCAATCTAACCGATTGCAAAGGGAATGATTGCATTTGTGCAAAGGCGGTAAATCCACTTGCATAAATGAGGAGTGAAAGAATAATATGTTTTAATGATTTTTTCAATGTTTCTGGGTTTCTTGTTATTACAATCCCGCCGAGGTCATTACAATTTTCTGAATTTTGCCATTTTTATCGTATTTTAATTCATCCACGCAAACTGAACGGTGAAAACTTGCGGCATCGGGCGATAATGCTCCATTGTGATAAACGAAATAGGTTTTGCCTTTAAAATCCACAATTGCATGGTGATTGGTATTACAATTTCCTGCGTTTTCACAAATTAAACTTTCAAATTTCCAAGGGCCATTAATGCTTTTACTGGTTGCATAGACCGTTTTTTCGGGAAAATCAATTAAGTAACTCAGATAATAAATGCCTTTACGTTTATGAACCCACGGGGCTTCGGTGAATTTTGTAGGCATTTGAACTTGCTTAATTTCACCGTCTAAAT
>JANPIG010000138.1:0-1935 GCA_031424875.1 Cytophagales bacterium | reverse complement strand
CTTTCAGCCATGGATATTGGTTGGAATAATCCAAATGTATTCTCAAAAATCGGAGTTTTTTCTGGCTCATTTTGGTGGCGACAGAAATCTGAAGAAGATAGCTATACGGATGAAAATGACCGCATAATGCACAATATTGTTAGGGAGGGAACATTCATAAAAGACATGAAATTTTGGTTGGAGGCAGGCACAAATGATGAAACGTCTGATAGAAATAATAATGGAGTAATTGATGCCATTGATGACACTTTAGATTTGATAAAAGAATTAGAAAAAAAAGGTTATAAACACCCTCAAGATATTATTTATCAGGAAGTTAAGGATGGGGAACACAATTCTAAAACGTGGTCAAAAGTATTACCAGATTTCTTGATTTGGGCTTTTAGCAAGTAGCTCGAAGTGGTACTACGAGAGTGGACTCCTATTCTCGAAGTACCACTTCGAGCTACTTCAAAAATCTCTTAAATTTCCTTAAAATATAACCTCAGACAACTTTACTCGTTAATATTGCATCTCTTAGTTTAACTATTAAAATAAACGCTTACAAAATGTTAAGAAAACAATACCTCTTTACAATTCTAATTGTTAGTTTTATCTCATTTTCAGCTTATGCAGGTGGCGTAAAAGGTACAATCAAAAACACAAAAGGTGAACAACTTTCTTTCGCTTCCATTATTGTGAAAGGTACTTCCAGGGGTACGATGGCAAATGAAGATGGCAGATATGAATTATCTCTTGAAAAAGGCTCTCATACGCTAATTTTCCAGTATTTAGGTCATAAAACCCTTGAGAAAACTGTTGATATTGAATCCAGTTTTATTACTTTTGATGCCATTTTGTCAGAACAATCAGTTACTTTGAACGAAGTTCGTTTTTCTGCCAAAGCCGAAGACCCTGCCTATACCATTATGCGGAAAACGATTTCGATGGCGAAGTTCAAAACTTTGGAACTGGATGCTTATACATCACGTACTTATGTGAAAGGAACTGCCCAAGTAAAAGAAATTTCGGGCTTATTAAAAATGATTGCGGGTAAGAAAATTGAAAAAGAGACAGGGATTAAAATTGGTCAGGTATATGTCATAGAATCCATCAATGATATTTCTTTTAAACAGCCTTCATCTGTAAAGGAAAAAGTGGTTTCTGCCAGAAATAACTTACCCAAACAACTCCAAGATCAAGGGGCAAATTTTATCACAGTTTCCAGAATAAATTTTTATGCTCCAAAGCCTTTTGATGATTTTATATCGCCATTATCTCCCTCTGCCTTAGCGTATTACCGATTTAAATACGAAGGTGATTTCCAAGAAAATGGGCAAACAATTAATAGAATTAGGGTAACGCCAAAATCTAAAGGAGATAATGTTTTTTCTGGAGTCCTCAATATTATCGAAGATACTTGGTATTTGCATAGTTTGGATTTGACTTTCAGTAGTGATAATATTTCCAATCATATCAAAATTATATGCTCTCCTTTTAAAGAAGTTTGGTTGCCAGTAAGCTACACATTTCATTCAGATTTTGATGCATTTGGAGTGAATGGATTTCTAAATTATGTAACTAACGTAAGAAATTATAATGTTTCAGTAAATGAAAAATATCATCAAAAACCGGTGGTAATTGATGAGAAAATTGATAAAGCAGAAGCCGTTGCAATTAAGAAAGATAAAATAGATGCTAAGACCGCTTTGAAGCAAAAGCAAGTTACCCGAAAACAATTAGAGAAATTTTTGAAAGAATCTCAAAAAGAGGATAAAAAAGAGCGTAAATCCAAGGGCGAAGATGTAGCAATGGTGCGTTCATACAGCATTGAGGTAGATTCTTTGTACAAAAAAAGAAATACCGATTTTTGGAACGATGAACGCCAAGTGCCTTTAACTGATTTTGAAATCAAGGGTTACGCCCAAGCAGATAGCATCGCAAAAGCCAATGAAG
>JANPIG010000137.1:0-2561 GCA_031424875.1 Cytophagales bacterium | reverse complement strand
CAAAAAACTATGAATCTCTTAGAAAATATATACGAAGGATTACGTTCTATCAGAGCAAATATGCTTAGAACTGTATTAACTGCACTTATAATTGCGATTGGAATAACTTCTTTGGTTGGAAGCCTTACTGTGGTTGATGGTATCCAAAGTTCAGTAAATAACAGTTTTGCAGGTTTAGGAGCCAATGCTTTTGATGTAAGAAACCGCCAAATATATAAAATAAGGAAACAAGGGGAAAAAGAAAAAAATTATCCACCGATTGATTATCGTGAAGCAAAATTGTACAAAGAAAAATTTGGAAAATCTGCCACTATTGGTATTAAAATAAATGTAACTTTCAACGCTGAAATAAAATATGAATCAAAACAAACTAATCCCAATACACGTGTTATGGGAATGGATGAAAACTACTTAAATATAAAAGGATTTAAAATTGATAAAGGAAGAGAGTTTTCCAAAAGTGATCTGGAAATTGGAACAAATATTTGTATTATTGGCGTCGATGTAATTAGTCAAATATTTGGTAAGAATATCAATCCTCTTGACAAAGAAATCACCGTGTTGGGACAGAAAATGAAGGTTGTAGGAATTTTAGAGAAAAAAGGGAGCATGATGGGAGGAGGAGACGACAGAGCCGTTTTTGTACCCTTAGAAACTGGAAGAAAATTAGCCGCTGACCGCAGATTGACTTTTGATATTGTTACTTCCGTT
This sequence comes from Cytophagales bacterium, assembly GCA_031424875.1. GTDB lineage: Bacteria > Bacteroidota > Bacteroidia > Cytophagales > Spirosomataceae > Arcicella. The sequence continues at coordinate 1,850 of JANPIG010000137.1, read as the reverse complement.
CCAAATATAACTGATATTGAGAATACAATCGAAGAAGCCCGTGGTGTTATGAGAGTAGTGCGTCAAGATGAAATCGGAATGCCAGATTCATTCTCCATCGAACGTTCAGATTCACTAGCAAAACAGTCTGAAAGTATTACTGATATTTTGAAAATGGCAGGATTTGGTATTGGTTTTATTACTTTATTAGGAGCAGCCATTGCCCTAATGAACATTATGTTAGTATCTGTAACTGAAAGAACCCAAGAAATTGGAATACGAAAATCATTAGGAGCAACACCCTTTTTAATCCGATCTCAATTTTTGATTGAAGCTATTGTAATTTGCTTATTGGGTGGAATTGGTGGCATAATTATGGCAATAGCTATCGGAAACTTATTTGCAGGATTATTATTAGGAGGTTCTTCTGATTTTATTATTCCATGGGCTTGGATGATGTTAGGAATATCAGTTTGCGTTATTGTAGGTCTTTTTTCAGGAATATACCCTGCCTATAAAGCTTCGAAGCTTGACCCCATAGAATCTTTACGTTATGAATAAAAAAAACTTTTCATTCAAACCCATTCATATTCAGAAACTTACGCATTAAGCCACATTTTTCTTGATTTTTTTTAAAACTTGAAGTTGTGTAGTCCATTTCAATCACCTATCTTTGTGATAAGTTTGAGCAGAACCAAAAGCCCGGATGGCGGAATTGGTAGACGCGCTGGTCTCAAACACCAGTGTCTTCACTGGCATGCCGGTTCGACTCCGGCTCCGGGTACAACAAAACCTTACATCTTTAAGATGTGAGGTTTTTTGTTTTGTTGAAAAGATTGATTTTAAATTTCTATTTTATACTTTGTGATGAATGCTTTAATTGGATGTATTACATTCTCAATAAAAACTCTAATGTATTCATTATCAGTAGATTCCAAAATATTTTTGGGCGAATCTATTTTTAAAATCTCTCCTTTTTGCATTATTGCAATTCTGTCGGCTACCAGAAACGCATCTAATAAATCGTGAGTTACCAAGATGCAAGCAATGCTTTCTTGCTTGATAATTTCTACAATTTTAGCTCGTAAATGTATTTTATTGATTGAATCTAAATTACTGAAAGGCTCGTCTAATAACAGTACCAAAGGTTCTTCGGCAAGGGCACGTGCAATGGCAGTTCGTTGTTTTTCTCCTCCCGAAACTTCACGAGGCTTTTTGTCTTTGATTGCTTTAATGCCGCAGAGTTCTAAGAGTTCGGCAACTCGTTCACGTCTATATGCGTTGGAATAGCGTGTTAGAGCAAGGTCAATGTTTTCCCAAATTTTGTGTTCGGGTTTTAGTCGGTAATCTTGTGGGACAAGTTTGATATTGGGCAATTCTTTTATCAAACGATTAAAATAAAGGTCAATATTTTGATTATCAATGCTTAACACGCCAAAATCTGGCGTAATATTTCCAGAAATAATATTCAATAAAGTCGTTTTCCCAGAACCACTCTCCCCTACTACCGCCAATATTTCGCCAGTTTTCACTTCAATTGAAACGTTATTGACAACAATATTTTCTTGATATGACTTCGTAATTTTTTCTAATTTCAACATTTTCTTAGCTCAAAAGCAATCCGTCCTGCATCACCAATTTCCTATCTGCCATATTGGCTAATTCTTCATTATGCGTTACGATTACGAAGGTTTGCTTAAATTTATCTCTTAAATCAAAAAATAATTGGTGAAGTTCTTGTGCGTTTTTGGAGTCTAAATTTCCCGAGGGTTCATCCGCAAAAACGATTAAAGGTGAGTTTATCAAAGCACGAGCCACTGCAGTACGCTGTTGCTCTCCGCCCGACATCTGTGAAGGCAAATTATGAATTC
>JANPIG010000136.1:0-4679 GCA_031424875.1 Cytophagales bacterium | reverse complement strand
CGCGATGAATTTGAGGAAAATGAATAGATATTCTTCAACAGAGACACTGACAGTGACATCTTTGGCTAAGAAAAGAATATCACCCATTAAAATTTATGATTGGGGCAAGGAGTGTTTTGTACATGACCCTTCAGGAATTTTGTGGCATATTGGAGAATTTTTCGCTTAAAATTAGAAACCATGAACCATTATTACGACAAATTATTCGAGTATGTTGCCGAGATTATAATTATGCCTGAAGAAGCACAAGAAGCTTGCAGGCGTACTTTCAAGCCCATTTTTGTATCCAGAGATACCATTATTGAGTCGGCCGGGGCTGTACCTCAGTTTCATAATTTTATCGTTTCGGGCTATATGCGAAACTTTCACTTGGATAATGATGGCAATGAAATCACGACTGATCTTAATAATGGTTCTCGTTTTTTTTCGTCTTATTTTCATTTTATGAACCAGACGGTATCTCACGAAAATATGCACTGTATTACTGATTGCGAATTGCTCAGAATTACTCGTGAAGATGTAGGTTTACCAGAAATGCAGAGTCAAACTCAAAAGGATTATACGATACAATTATTCCAAAATATTATGGCGGAAGAAAAACAACGTATTTATGAACTTGCCAATTTGACAGCAGAGCAACGTTATAGAAAGTTCTCTGTAGAAAAACCTAATATTATGCAAAACGTCCCGCTCAACTACATTGCCTCCTATCTTGGCATTACACAAAGGCATTTGAGCCGTTTGCGAAAGTAAATTTCTACATCAGAAACCGACCGTTTATCCCGATTAGACATTTGTCTAATGAAATTCCTGTTTCATAAAATTAATTTTGACCACAATCAATTTTAATTTTTATGTAATTATGAAAAAAGCTTTACAAAAAGAAATCAACTTAGCCCATCAAAAAGCCTTAAATTTTGCTGTAAAATTATGGTTCATCATTGCTACCTTGGGGCAGTGGATGTTTGCCTTTTATATTCTCGCTTTTTATGGTAAAAGTTCAGTTAATGGTCAGTTTGAAAAGTGGAATGATGTACTACCTCATGGATACGACAAAACAGACCCTTTTAATAATTGGGTGGTAGGCATTCATCTTTTATTTGCTTTCATCATGGTTGTGGGTGGTCCGCTACAAATCATTCCTCAAATCAGAGAGCGTTTTCCTAAATTTCATCGGTATTTAGGCAGAGTTTTTATCCCCTTGGCAATCTTGATGGCTCTTGACGGATTAACGATGAGATTTATGCATGGCTTTGAAAAACGTACTTTCCAGAGTGTAAACATTAGTATTCAAGCCATTACAATTATCATATTTGCCATTTTAGCCTATAAAACCGCAAGAAAACGAGATTTTATCAACCATAGAATTTGGGCAATTAGATTATTTTTAGTGGTTAGTGGCGTTTGGTTTTTCAGAGTAGGACTGATGGGCTGGATATTGATAATGGGTTCGCCAGTAGGAATTGATATGAAAGCATTTGATGGGCCTTTTCTCTGGTTTCTATCTTTTTTTGTCTATACTTTACCCATACAATTGATAGTTTTTGAAATGATTTTATATGCTCAAAAAGCTAAAAGACAAGTATTTACCATCATTATAACTATCACCGTATTTTTATTTACCCTTATTATGATCATTGGTATTGCAGGAGCAACAATGGGTTTGTGGTTGCCTCGTATTTAATTTTAAACACAATATTTTTCAAATACTATATGAATTCAATACGAAAAACAGCCCGATTGGCAGGTTTTTATTACTTGCTTATTGCCATATTTGGCTTCTATGGCATTATGTATGTGCCTTCACAAGTGATGGTGAAAGGCAATGCTATGGCTACAATGAAAAATATTTTAGAGAAAGAATTTCTATTTAGGTCAGGTATCTCAGTCAATTTGGTGAGTCCTGTGGCATTTATACTGTTGGCTTTAGCTTTTTATCAATTATTCAAAAATATTGATGAACAAAAAGCCAAGTTGATGTTAGCTTTGGTAATAGTACAGATACCGATTAGTTTTTTGGCAGAATCTTTCGCAATTGCTTCATTGATGACTGCTAAAAGTGAAATTCTAAAAAAATTAGACCTAATTCAAAGGGCAGATTGGGTGTTATTTTTGTTGAAAATCAAAAGCTATACTGTTATTGCCTTAGAAATCTTTTGGGGTCTTTGGCTCATTCCTTTGGGGCAGTTAATTCTAAAATCGGGCTATTTGCCCAAACTAATAGGAGTTTTGTTGGTCTTGGGAGGTATAACGTATGTTCTCGAAAGTTTTGATTACATTCTTTTTTCGGAGAAACTATCCTTTATTACTGACTACGGATTTGTCTTGTATTCCACTGCCGAACTTTCTACGGTAGCATGGCTATTGGTGAAGGGAATTAAAGTAAGGGAATGATGGCAACATTTAACCCAATAACACTCGTAAAACTGAGTAATTCACGTTCTATATCACGTTTTTGCGTCATGATTCCTTGGATTTTCCTATCGTTTTATGGGTTTAGGAAACTGGGGATTTTATGATATATTGCTTATTTCTTACCGTTTTTAAAATTCTCTTCGTAATAAGCGATATATTGTTCCACGTTAATTTTACTCACCAATTCGCCTAATAATTCAAAAGGAATTTGATCCATCTTTTTAAAGCGAATACAGCCTTTTCCAATATCTAATTTGGTCTTGGATACTTTAGCAAATTCTTCGCAAAACCAGTCGTAGATGTTCTGATTGGCATATATTCCCATATGATGCATCGAAATATGATTCTTTTGAGAAGCAATATTAATGAAGGGCAAAGGTAATTTTGGCGTACAATGATAGCCACTAGGATAGATAGAATGTGGCACTACATAGCCAATCATTCCATAGCTCATGGTTTCTGAAAAGCCTTCGGGTAAGTTATCCAAAATTGCTTTCCTAAGTTTCTGCATGGGCAATTTCCTTTCCTCTACCAATTCCGCAAGGTAAGTTTCTACATTTTCAGCTTTTGATTGCATGGCTTTATGGGTTTATGAAATTTAACAGGTTATCTAACATTTTTTGAAATCACAGAGTTTCTCTGAGTTCTTCAATGAGTCACAAGAAGAAAAAACTCTTTTAACTCTGTGAAAACTTTGCAGCAGGCGTTCCTGTGAGACTCTGTGTCCACAAAACTGTCAAAGAACCATTTCTAACTCAGAAATAATCTTTAATCCATTCAGAGTCAGAGCCTTATCTACTTCGTTAAAGTCTTTACGCAAGGGTGTTAGAATAGATGAAAGCCCACCCGTGGCCAATACTAAACAGTCTTGCCCGACTTCTTTTTTTATCTGGAAAATCATTTCTCGTACCATGCCTACGTAGCCCCACAAAATCCCCGCTTGGATGGCGTGAACGGTGTTTTTGCCAATGGCAGATTCGGGCATTTCCAGCGGTACTTCGGGTAATTGGGCGGTTTGGGAAAACAAAGATTTCACGGCGGTTTTCAAGCCTGGGGCAATGGAAACACCCATAATTTTACCTTCTCCCGAGACTACTGTAAAGGTTAAAGCCGTGCCAAAATCTACGATTACACACGTGCGTTTGTAGGTATAATAAGCATACGTGGCATTACAGACTAAATCCGTCCCGATTTCGTAGGGACTCAGAATCTCCATTTTCAATTTATCATATATTTCTACGCCTACCATCACGGGGTCGAACCCGAACATTTCCTGTACCATTTCTTTCAAAACAGCCTTTTGGTCGGGAACTACGCAACTGACAATAGATTTGTTTATATCGCTGATTTTAAGGTTATTCTCTAAAAAACGAATCCGTAATTGAGCTTCATAGTCGGCTGCACGGTGAGAAAGGGAAGAAGAAATACGGAATTGATGAATCCAAGAAACGGAGTCATGAATTCCAAAAACAATATCAGTATTGCCGATATCAATGGCTAAAAGCATAATTTTATGAGGTTTTAGGTTTTGGGTTTTAGGGGATAGATAATTTGGTTCTGAAACCTAATCCCTAAAACTTAACACCTTGAATTTTCAACTCCTCTTCTAACAACTCAGGCGTAGTGAAATGAATAGCTTTCAAGCCTACAGCTTCCGAACCCACCACATTTTTATAATTATCATCAATGAAAACTGCTCTTGTTCTATCAATATCGAAGCGAGATAAAATGGCTTCGTAAATTTCGGGTTGTGGTTTCAAAAGGCGTTCTTCACCAGAAACTAAAATGCCTTCAAACCAATGTAAAAACTGAAATCTTTCCATAGCTTTAGCAATTGGAAAAGTTTCTGCCGACCAGTTGGTGAGAGCATAAACCCTATAATCAGGCGAATCAACCAACTTTTTCAAGATTTCAACCGTTCCGTGATTGGCATCGCCCAACAAATTTACCCACTTACCATAATAGGCAGTTATCTCATTTTCCCATTCTGGAAACATCGCAATTCTTTCGGCAGTGGCTTGTGCCAAAGGGGTTCCTGCGTCTTGTTGTTCGTTCCAATGCGTGGTGCAAACGGTATCAAAAAACTCTTGACGCCGAGCATTGTTGGGAATCAAATCGTTGAAAACATAAAGCGGGTTCCAATCAATAAGAACTCCGCCTAAATCGAAAATTATCGTGTTAATTTTGTTTGACATTTTTAGGGCGCTGTTGCTCAGGCCCCCGGACGCAAGCGACGCAACGGCTTGATCCGAATCAAGCCGTTG
>JANPIG010000135.1:0-2933 GCA_031424875.1 Cytophagales bacterium | reverse complement strand
GGTACAAATACAAGGCCTGAAAATTTTATCTGAACGAGTAATGGATTTGTTGGAATTACGCAAGCAAAATTTTCAATTGGAGATGATGAAAGAACGCCTTGTAAGTAGCAATAAAAGCTTGGAAGCGTTTGCTATGGTGCTGGCACATGACATAAAATCGCCCCTTAGCAGCGTTGTAATGGTAAATGATTTGTTACACGAACAATTCAGAGAGTCAGATATGGGTATAAGTGAAATGTTGAAGATTAGTCAAAACAGTACTGAGAAAATCGTCAGGTTGGTTGATGGAATATTGAATTACTCAAAAGCGGAAACTTCTTATAACACCACAGAACCTATAGAACTCAATAGCTTTTTTGAACAACTTAAAGCAACCCTACTTTCCCCAAAACCATTAATCTTCCATTGCACATCTACCATAGATATTATTAATTTTAACAAAGTGCAACTCGAACAGATTTTCCAAAATCTTTTCACAAATGCTATTCGTTATAATGACAAAGAACACATAGCGTTAAAAGTATCAGCAAAAGTTCATGATGGCTACTATTATTTTGAAGTTACAGACAATGGGATGGGCATCGCAAAGGAAAATCACGCCTCTGTTTTTAATCTTTTTGGCACTGTAGGGGAAAAAGATAATTATGGGCTGGGTAGTAATGGTATTGGATTGAATATTGTAAAAAAAATTATAAATGGAGCCCATGGCAATATTGAAGTTATTTCAACACCAGGTATATGTACGACTTTTCTCTTTAATATAAAAATACCCCAAACAGAAGGTATCCCAGTTCAGAAAGTTGTACTTCAAAATTGACTATTAATTCCTAAATAAGACTAATTATTTGTTTGTTATAGATATATTTTTGTTTGCTAAATAAGAAAGTAATCATCATTGATGGTTACTTTTTTTCATTTTAGTCAATTTCCTAAAATAAATATTTCCTAAAATAAATAATAAATACATTTATCCACTTACTACCCTTTTTTAGCTTTTTAATCCCAAAAATTAAATAAATATTTATATATTTTCATATTATAACTAATTTTGAAAATTAAATTCAACTAAAAAATGTTATTAAGTAGAACTGGTCTTTAGCACAATTCTAACTTAAAATAATATTTTTTATGTAGATTATTCAATATCCATTATTTAAAATTCGTTAGGAGAAAAATCCACTATCTAATTAGAGATTGTCATGTTAGAACTAAAAGCCCATCAATGGACTCCAGAAAAAGCTAATGAATGGTATGTAAAACAACCATTATTAGTTGGAGCCAACTTTATCCCCAGTAATGCCATCAATGAACTTGAAATGTGGCAAGCCGAAACTTTTGACCCCGTAACTATCGACCGTGAATTAGGGTGGGCAAAAGATTTGGGTATGAATATTATGCGTGTCTTCCTGCATAATATTCCTTACGAAAACGACAAGGAAGGATTTCTTGACAGAATCAACCAATTTTTAACGATTGCTGACAAATATCAAATCAAAACTATGTTTGTTTTGTTTGATTCTTGTTGGAATGATGACCCAAAACCAGGTAAACAAATGCCTCCAAAAGCAGGGGTGCATAATTCTGGATGGGCAAGGTGTCCTGGCTCAAAGATGCTGTATGATGTAAGTACATGGGACAAGTTAGAAGATTACACTAAGGGAATTATTAGTGCTTTTGCCCATGATGAAAGAGTAATAGTTTGGGACATTTTTAATGAACCCTCTAATTCAGGGTATATGGATGCGGTAATGCCACTTTTGAAAAAGTCTTTTGTATGGGCAAAGGAAGTTCATCCTTCTCAGCCAATTACATCAGGTTGGTGGCATGATCATGAGGTTAGTAATGAATTTATGTTGTCATATTCCGACATTATTACTTTTCATAATTACTGCCCTCCCGAAAACTTGGAAAAAACTATTAGAGACTTTCAAGAGCGCTACAAAAGACCCGTCATTTGTACAGAATATATGGCCCGCAAGCACAAAAGTACTTTTGAAGCTTGCTTGCCAGTTTTTCAAAAGTATAAAGTAGGAGCCATAAATTGGGGACTCGTTAAAGGAAAAACCAACACAATTTATGCTTGGAACGAACCCATTCCTACTGGAGAAGAACCCGAATTATGGTTTCATGATGTTCTCAGACCTGATGGTTCGGGCTATAAGCAAAGTGAAATTGAGGCCATAAAAACAGTAACTCGTAGTAATTAAAATTAGTCTAATTTACAAAACCCACAATCACTCTATAATTTCCGAGTGACTGTGGGTTTTGAGTTTTCATTTATAAAATATTTAGTTACATTTGGTTAAACAAAGTTGATAATAATATCTTCTATGAAAACTCAAATACCCGCTATTTTGCTAAAAGCTACTTTTAATTCACTCATTAGAACCTATTTGATGCTTTACGTTGCTTTAATGCTGGACAAAGTATAGGTGAGCCGATATGTTTTACTAAATACAATATTAAATGTTCAGGTGCTTTGGACATTAGAATGAAACTTTATAACTTAATAAAATGGATAAATTCTAATATGATTTCATTCTTTGAAAATATGGATAACATTCAAAATAAAATTGACCAAATTACAATAATATAAATCAACACATTCAAACTAAAACCAATTTCAATCCATGAACAAACTCACATTTCTCTTATTATTTTTAGCATCAATCAATCTTTCTTTCTCGCAAAGAAAAGACAAGGGCTTTGTTTCACTTTTTGATGGCAAAACCTTTACGGGTTGGAAGGTCAATGAAGAACATCCTGCTACATTTTCTATTGAAGATGGCACTATAAAAGTGGCTGGCGACCGCACGCATTTATTTTATGAAGGCAAGGTTGGAAACCATGAATTCAAGAATTTTGAACTGAAACTGAAGGCAAAAACAATGCCTGGTTCTAATTCTGGAATATTTATTCATACTACTTACCAA
>JANPIG010000134.1:0-4345 GCA_031424875.1 Cytophagales bacterium | reverse complement strand
GATAATTATCTAAATTAGCTTGTGAAGTTCCAAAGCGAGCTTCGTAAATGCGTAATTCGTATAATTGTTTAGATTTCGTTTGTGCAAAACAAGTGGAAATGCAAAGCAAAGCAATGAATAGAGTGACAATTTTTTTTCTGAAAATCAACATATTTTTACTGGGATAATTTGAATTATAAACTGAAACATTAAAAACTTAGTAAGCAAATTTATACCTTAATCTGTAAAAAAATGATTCAAGTTTTGAATTGAATCATTTTTTTACAGAAGTGACCCGAAATTATTTGCCTACTGAAATCATGTTAGCAAACAAACGATAGGCCCCTGGTACACCCGCAGGCAATTGTCTGAAAAAGGCGTAACCCGTAAAAATGTAATTGCCTTTCCCATATTTTGTATAAAGCAAACCACCATCATTGGGTTTTTCGTTAGGATCATTTGATGATAAAATAGCTTCGTATTTAGCATCCCATTCATTCGGAAAATACAAACCTCGTTCTTGAACCCATCCCTCAAAATCTTTAATCGTTATTTTGTTTGGAGCGTTAAGAATAATGCTCTCAGGTTTTAAAAAGCGAACTTCTGCCTCCTCAACGGTAACTCTATCTCTTGAAACTTTGAATGGAAATGGCCCCATACCACCTTCTATTTTCTGTAATTGATTATTTACTTGATATTGCACCACCATATTTCCACCTTTCTCAACATATTCCATCAGTTTTTTCTGATAAAACTTTAAACGTTCTTCTGTATTGTACGCACGAACCCCGACTACAATGGCATCAAATTTTGATAAATCTTCGCTCAATTCTTTCTCAGTAAGCATAGTAACGGTATAACCGATTTGAAGTAGCGCCGACGGAACTTCATCACCTGCACCTGCAATGTAGCCAATGGTTTTACCCTTCGTTTTAATATCTAATTTTACAACTTTTGCTTCAGAGATTGGGAATAAAGTTTGTGGTGGAATATGATCATAAGCCACAGTTAAAATTCCTCTATCAAATGTTCCATTAACAGTTTTGGCAATAGCCTTAATAGTACCCTCAGAATTTTTTTCAGATGGAGTTACTTTAAAAACCACTTTTTGCTCTTGATATTTACTGGCTAAATTAAAATCAATGGCAGCAGGGTTTGACTTCCAGCCATTGGGCAACTCTAACATTACACTTCCAGAAACTCCCGTTTTAGAAGATTTTAAAGTTACTTCAACATATTTGGGTTGATTATCAGCAAAAACATAAACTTTGTCGGCAATATTAGCGGTAACTTCTGGGCGAATTTCAAAATTACGATAAAGTTCACCTCTTACTTCATCAGTATATTTAAAATTAACGGGAACCGTAAAAGTAAGTGGCTGATTTTCAATCGTAAAAGTGAATTCAGCTTTTAAATCTGAGGGTTTTTCCGGCAAACCAATTAACTCCTGACTATCAACTTTGTACATTCCTTTACTCATTTTTTTCTCGGCTAGCCAATAAGGTTGAGTAAAAGTTTGACCCTTCAAAATTTCAACTGGGAAAGTAATTCTTTGTAATTCATTATTCCCTAAATCAACTTTCATGGTCGTGTCTTTTGCCAAGCCCTCCAATTTAATTCTGTTTAAAGTCATGGGTAGATCAGAGCGTTTTACCGCAATAGCTGTTATGTTGACTTTCTCCCCAGCTGCTGCAGAATATTCATTAGGATTTGCTTCAAAATATAGCCCAGTACAAGCAATAATAAGATTTTCTAACTCCTTTTTCTTTTGTACTTTCCAGTATTCATCTTCTAAGACATTGACCAAATTAAGTGCTTTTATCAAGGTTGGAATGATGGTTGAAGGATTGTCTGCATTGAAGTTTTTAATAGCATCACTTACTAAAGCCTCAATGGCTTGTCCGCCTTTAACACGGTTCCAAGTTAAATCAATACCATCAAAGACATCCTTTTGAGCCTTATCTCCAAATTTATGTACAAAGTATTCTGGACGTAAACCTCTGCCACGAGGCACCCCAAAACCTTGTGACTTATGCTGTGAGCGACTTTCAGCAGCAATTTCAGTATATGATTTCCCCAAAAGTGGATTATAAGTGCCAATTTCAACTTGAATAAAATCACCCTCAGCAGGTTTTTGAGAAACTGCTCCAAAGTTAAAAGTATTCCAAACAACTCGCTTAGCTTGCCAAGGTTTTACATATTTTAATTGTTCGGGATATTTGGTAGGATCACCTGATAATTTGAATGCCTCTTCTGCTAAAACAGCTGAAGCTGAGTGATTTCCATGGCCTGCCCGTGCATCAGGTGGGAAACGACAAATGATTACATCTGGACGAAGATTTCTGATTCTCCAAACTATATCACCCAAGACAGCTTCTTTGCCCCAAATTTGCAAAGTTTCTTCTGTATTTTTTGAAAAACCAAAGTCATTAGCACGGGTAAAATATTGTTCTGGACCATCAATACTACGAGCCGCCAGCAATTCTTGTGTACGGATAAGTCCCAGTAAATCGGATAGTTCTGAACCTACTAAGTTTTGACCGCCATCACCACGAGTAACAGAAAGATAAGCGGTTCTAACTTTTCGTTCTTTGGCAAGCCACGAAAGCATTACGGTATTTTCATCGTCTGGATGGGCGGCAATGTATAGGGCAGTTCCCACAACATTTAATTTTTTGAGATTTAGTAAAATCTCACCCGTTGGCATGGGCTTAATGGTCTGAGAATAAATACGTTGGAGGGAAATAATAAAGACAAATAATAGTGGTAATAGTAGGATTTTGAGATTCGACATAATGGATTTTGTTGATGTTTATTTTAAAACAGAATATTGATACAAATCTAATGATTTATGGGAAATAATCTTTTAGAAATAATACGGTATTATGTAAAATACATCAATAGCGAGGGAATTAACTCCCTCGCTATTGATGTATTTTACATAAATTGAAGTAATGTTAATTTTTTAAACCCCAACCGCACAAAGCCACTCAGGGCGAGTTGTGGTTACTTTAGCCCTCAATTCATTCAAAATTGAATATAATCCAAAATATGTACGGTTAATATACAAACCATGTTGAGAACCTCTCGCCACTTTTGATGTTTTTAATTCCTCCAAATTTTGCAATTTTTCAGCAAATTGATATACATTTTCAAAATAATTATCATCAGCAAAATCAAATTCATCCGTTGCAAAAGGTTTGCCCAAAAGATAAATCATTTCCTTGAATAATTCAGTAAAAAATGCCGCCTCTTTAGGATTATCGGAAGGGGTAATAAAATCTAAAGTTTTGAAAATATCTACTGTTCTCTGATTGTCTTCTAATGTATCAAAATTGATTAGTGCAAAGTAATTATCATAGAAAAAATCCGGAATTACTTTAATACAACCAAAGTCAATCACACCCATAGTCCCATCCTCACGCATCAAGAAATTACCTGGATGTGGGTCGGCATGAACTTGTTTAAGCGTATGTATTTGAAAGTCGTAAAAGTCCCAAAGTGTTTGTCCAATACGGTTTCTAACTTCTTGCGAGGGATTTGTTTGCAAAAATTCATTTAAGTGAAAGCCTTCCAACCAATCCATTGTCAAGATTTTATCACTTGAATATTCTGGATAATATTTTGGGAAAAATAAACCCTCAATATGAGAACAAGCCTCCGAAATCTCTACCGAACGTTGCAATTCAAGGTTATAATCAGTTTCTTCCAATAGTTTCTCCCTAACTTCCCCCATGTATCTATCTACATCTTTCTCGTTCAAACCAAACATAGCAATTGCAATGGGACGAATCATTTTCAAATCACTACCAATACTTTCCGCCACACCTGGATACTGGATTTTTACTGCTAATTTTTTTTCATTTTTAGTGGCTTTATGCACTTGACCAATAGAGGCAGCATTAGAGGCATTCATATCAAAAGTATCAAAAATTTCTTGAGGAGCTTTTCCCAATAGTTTTCTGAATGTTTTCACCACTAAAGGACCAGAAAGCGGAGGGGCAGAATATTGCGACATAGCAAATTTCTCACGATATGCTCGGGGAAGCATACCTTTATCCATACTGAGCATTTGCGTAACCTTCAAGGCAGAACCCTTCATTTCACTTAAAGAAGCGTAAATATCACCTGCATTATCTTTGTGTAATTCATCTTTGTTCGTGGTTGGGTCAATGAATTTCTTAGCATTGTATTTTAAATAATTCCCGCCAATCTTCACACCAGTTTTTACAAACTGTGTAGCACGAGCTACTTTCGAAGTAGGTATTGAGCTTTGTTCTTTCATATTACTCTATTGTTGAAGTTTGATTTATAGAATTGTTGAATTTATTGATATGATGTTTTCCAACAAATCAAAACTCAACAG
>JANPIG010000133.1:0-3591 GCA_031424875.1 Cytophagales bacterium | reverse complement strand
AAGCCTTTTTGGGCTGAATCAGCATAGTATTTTTCGTTAAAAAAATATTCTGGAACACTACACCAATTTCGCCAATCCAAGACAATTTGTTTAGGTAAATCTTCCATCAGTCCTAATTTTTTTGCGGCCACATATCCAAATAGAAAATTAGAAAGTGGTGTGAAAATTTGGAAGAAAAAGTGGGTTTGTATTCTGTATGCAAGAGGCATAAAATTCCAATACCCCACAGACGTAGCGAATGTAACCATACCTTTTATTTTATGATGATTTGGCATCAACCCAACTTGTTGCCCACCCACGCTATGAGCAGCTAAGAGTTTAGGGAGTTCAGGGAAGAGAGTATCTAAATAATCTAAAACGGCTGGCATATCTAATTGTCCCCACATCATATAGTCATAATTGCAACCACGCAAACCTCCCTCGGGTGTAGATTCACATACACCTCGGTAGTCGAATACGCAGGCAATGAAACCATTTTCGACTAAAAATTGTGCGAAATTAAGGTAATATTCTTTGGGGGTGGCAGTGGCAGAATTAATTTGTACAATAGCATTTGGCCTCCCCTCTGGAATTAGAAGGATAGCCGCAAGTTCAACGCCATCTGTACATTTTACCTTTATTTTAGACTGAGCCATTTTACCAAACGTTTGTTTGGTAAAATTGTAAAATGATTTTTATAAAAGCAAGATAATTGAAAGATTTAAAAATTAATAAAATATTGAATAAGTACAACTGTCTTATTTTCAGTAGGTTACAAAAATATATTTTTATAAAATTTCATTCTAAATACGTCTTCTTTTTCTTCAATAACTATAAATCCTAAATGTTGATAAAAACGTTTTGCCAGAAAATTTACCTTTAGAACTTCTAGTTCCATGCTGGAATTAATTTTCAATAGGTCTTGTAAAATGGTTTTACCGATGCCTTTACCTTGGAATTCTTTAAGAATCATAAGATTTGATAAGAATAATAATTCTTCCACTTGATGAGTTTCAAGATAGCCTATAGGAGAATTTGAGACTTCAATTATCTGAAAATTATTTGGTTCGAAATGCTCCTGATGAAATTCATACTGAGCTTCTTCATTCCACCCCCAAAGTAGCTCTAAGTATTCAGAAAAAGCATTTTTCTTGATTTTAAAAGTTAAATCAAGGTCATTATTTTGGGCTTTTCGAATCGAAAAAAGTACCATTATATTATTATTTCAATTTGTTGGAAGTGATAGCAGAAATGAATAACGTATTGTAATTATTTGCTTCTACGTAAAAGACTTCGACCATGCCAATCTTTAGGAGTATTCTCATACATTTTTGTTAATAAAAAATATACCAGTACACTACTAAAAACGCCTATTACAGATCCTGCAAGCACATCAACAGGAAAATGTTGGAATAGATAGGTTCGTGAATATCCCGTAAGCCACGCTAAGATAACGAAGACAAGTCCCCATCTTTTATTTTTAATAAAGAGCGTCAGCATCATGAAAATTGCAAAAGCTGTAGTAGTATGTCCTGATGGAAAACTTTGATGTAAATTTATCACAACGCCGTCCACAAAATGCCATGCTAATTTTTCTTTTTCAAAAAAACTTATGGGTCGCATTGTATCAAAATACAGTTTTGCAGAGGAAGAAATTAAGGTGCTCAACAATAAAGATACCCCTAAAACTAAAGCTTTTTCAAAGCCAATAAATAAGAACAGTATTATAATAGCTGCCCAAAACCAACCTTCGCCCAACTGAGTAGCTCCATAAAAAAACCAATCTTCCCAAAGATTATTATGGGAATTAATCCACTGCATTTGTTGTAGTTTGGTCGTTGTTAGTACAACACCTAATACAGCCAACCAAATAAGTATATAAGGAATAAAAAAGGAAAGATTTTTACTAAAGATTTGCTTCATTATTTTTTTTAATTTGTGAGGAATAATTTATTATTTATAATAGTCATTTTACAAAATAAGCCTTATAAAATTATTCTATACTAATTTTATAACATCAAACTTAATAAAATAATTAATTACAAATAACTAATTACTTATCGCCAATCATTAATAACTTAAAAAACGTTTGTCATTATAAAAAGAAATCCATAATTTTGCAGTCTTTTCAATCAAAATTTGTGAAAAATAGTATAATAAATACATTTAGAATCAATATTTTTCATCTTCAAAACAAGCAATACTTGCATGAATTTGAGGGGAATGATACCTTTTTTGCTGAACTGGAACAAGAACGTAAACTAATTGAGAAAGGTAATTTTAAGGCTGTTGTAACGCTTGATAAATCGGAAACGATGATTCAGATGCTTTATAAGATTAAAGGAAGTGTTGAATTAACTTGTGATCGAAGTCTGGATGTTTTTGATTTTCCTTTTGATATTACTCAGAAAATGATTTTAAAGTTTTCGGATCATACTGAGGAAATCACGGAGGAATTAATGTTTATCGACCGTAATGTTCAGTACATTAACGTGGCACAAGACATTTTTGATTTCATTTGTTTACAGATTCCTATTAAAAAACTTCATCCACGATATTCTGAAAATGAAGTAACGTATGAAAGTTTGATGAAAAAATTTGAGGACGAATACGTTGAGGAGGATACTGAAGATGAAAGTGAAGATGATTTGGACTTTGTTTTTGAAGATGAAGACGATGATTTAATGGTGCAAGATGAGGACAACGGATTGGAGCCAGAAGGTGAAATTGTTTTCTCAACTCTAAAGGAAGACGAAAAAGAAGTTGATGCAGAAGAACCTATTGACCCACGATGGGCTGAATTGATGAAATTGCGAAAAAACTGATTTTATAAGTATCACGAAAAAATTTCTGCTACTTATCAATCATTGAAAATAATTAGAAGTATTAAATAAATAACGAATCATAATTTAAGGAAATAAAGCAATGGCACATCCTAAACGCAGACATTCGACGGCACGTAGAGACAAAAGACGTTCGCATGACTTTGGAACCCCAAAAACAATTACAACTGACCCAACTACTGGCGAAATTCACTTACGTCATCGTGCGCATGTATTCGAGGGAAACCTTATGTATAAAGGCAAAATGGTAGTTGAAGGGTATGCTCCACAGGTATAATTAGTAGTATGAAGTACTAAGAATTAGGAATTAAGTATTAATTTTTTGTACTTAGGCTTTGATAACAGATACTTAGTGCATAAAAAAATAGTTTCAAGTTTCGAGAATTTACTGACTTATGTCGTATTAACTTGATACTTGAAACTATTTTTGTAAAAAAAATACCGTTTCGTACTCATTATCTGTTATTTTTGTGGTCAGGCTTGTTTAATCAGAAAAACACATTAATGAAGATAGGAATAGATGCAATGGGTGGGGATTTTGCCCCCAAAGCAATCGTAGAAGGAATAATATTGGCAGCTAACGAATTGCCTTCCGATATTACTATTGTATTGATAGGAAAAACGGATATTATCCAAGAAATAATTAATAATCAAGGATTTAAGGGTTCAAATATTGAAATAGTTGAAGCAAATGAAATTATTGAGATGGGCGAACACCCCGTGCGTGCATTACAAGCTAAACCCAATTCCAGCATTGGAGTTGGGTTTA
>JANPIG010000132.1:0-6296 GCA_031424875.1 Cytophagales bacterium | reverse complement strand
CATCGCTGCTGATACCGCACCCGAAACTTCACCATTTCCTAATTTGGTTTTGGTTTGTCCTTCAAATTGTGGTTCTGCTACTTTTACCGAAATAACTGCCGTTAAACCCTCTCGAAAGTCATCACCTACGATGTCGATTTTCTGTTTCTCTAAAGCACCCGATTTGTCGGCATAGTTTTTCAAGGTACGAGTCAAAGCCCCACGGAAACCCGCCACGTGTGTACCGCCTTCAATGGTGTTGATATTATTTACATATGATACTACATTTTCTGAATATGAAGTATTATACATCATCGCTACTTGAACAGGCACCCCGTTTTTGTCGCCTTCCATATAAATTGGAGCATCGATAATTTTATCACGAGTAGCATCCAAATACAACACAAATTCACTCAATCCACCTTCTGAAAAGAATTTATCTCCTTTAGGTTTTCCATCATCATCCAATTCTCGGAGGTCAGTTAGATTGATAGTGATACCCGCATTCAAAAATGAAAGTTCACGCAAACGACCTGCCACAGTTTCGTACTTGTATTCTGTTACTGTGAAAATAGATTCATCTGGCTTGAAAGTAACGGTTGTCCCATGACGTTCTGTAGTCCCAATTTCTCTTACAGCATATTGAGGAACCCCGATTTTATATTCTTGTTCAAATATTTTGCCTTCACGATAAACGGTAACTTTCAAATCAGTAGAAAGTGCATTCACGCAGGAAACACCTACACCATGCAAACCACCCGAGACTTTGTAAGTATCCTTATCAAATTTACCCCCAGCATGCAGAACTGTCATTACGACCTCCAAAGCTGATTTTTTCTCTTTTGTATGCATTCCCGTTGGAATACCACGTCCATTATCTTCAACAGTAATTGAATTGTCAGTATTAATGGTTACGCTGATAGTATCGCAATGACCCGCCAAGGCTTCGTCAATTGAGTTATCTACAACTTCCCAAATTAAGTGGTGAAGCCCTTTGAAGCCCGTATCACCAATATACATGGACGGACGTTTACGCACGGCTTCCAAGCCTTCGAGGACTTGTATGTTGTCTGCGTCATAATTTGCTCTACTGTTTTCTTCTGGTTCTTGAAATTCTGCCATTTTATTTGATTGC
Organism: Cytophagales bacterium; assembly: GCA_031424875.1. Lineage (GTDB taxonomy): Bacteria > Bacteroidota > Bacteroidia > Cytophagales > Spirosomataceae > Arcicella. The sequence continues at coordinate 5,182 of JANPIG010000132.1, read as the reverse complement.
GGATTTTTGACGGCAGCCGTAGCTGTTTCGGATTGCGGGATAATATTATTCCAAATCACTTGTCAATTTTCCTGATTACACTTTAAATCTATTAAGATGTTTATATGTGAGTTTGAACCTTAGGCTTTTAAAAGCCAAATATTCGTTGTTTCCTTTGAAAAAGTAAAAATACAAAAATTCTATCGAACCTACTAACGTTTGGGGTTTTTTGACCCAAAATAATGCGAAAAAAAGGGTGTTTTTAATAGATTGGAGTTTGTAGAAAACAAACCTACTTTTATTCACTGTTTTAATGCTTTATTTTTCATTAAATAGGTACATAATTTCATAAATAAAATGATAACATAAATAAAAATTTATGCCCTATCTGTGAACATAATCAATAGTAAGAAAAAACCTTATTCCCCCTTATAACAATGAGAGAAATTCAAATTTTATCTACCATATATTTCTCAAATTGATATACGTGTATAGCAGTTGGGTACAGGACACTTCAATGCTCAAAAAATGATATTTTTGTTAATAAATCAAGAAATTTTATTTCTTTTTTTATAAATCTTTCAATTCCAACCCTCAAACATTTAATAAGTATGAAATTAACGATTACTATTCGGCAGAGTAGGAATATGATAATGGGCGGAATCCTGTTACTAATTCTATTTTCAAATTCTTCAGTCTTTTCTCAAGTAAAAGGCAAGGTATCCAGTAATGACGGCGAACCGTTGATAGGGGTAAATATCTCAATTAAGGGAGGAAATCGAGGCACAAATACTGTCAGTGATGGAACTTACAAAATTGATGCTCCTAAAAATTCGGTATTGATTTTTAGTTATGTGGGGTTTGTTTCCCAAGAAATCAACATTAACAGTCAGCAAGTTGTAAATGTAACTATGAGTTCAGACGAAAAACAATTGAGCGAGGTAGTGGTAGTAGGGTATGGAAGTCAGTTGAAAAAAAATGTAACGGGTTCTGTACAAACAATTGGTCAACGTGAAATAAAGGATATTCCCGTTTCGCAACTTGGGCAGAAATTGCAAGGACAGTTGGCAGGGGTACAAATTAATCAAACTACGGGTAAGCCTGGGCAAGGGTTGAACATCAGAATTAGAGGGCAATTATCAGTTTCGGGTGGTAGCGACCCTTTGTATGTAGTTGATGGGTTTCCAATTACAGGAAGTATTGGCGATTTGAATCCTGACGAAATTGAAGATATTTCTATTCTGAAAGACGCTTCTTCCACTTCATTGTATGGTTCAAGAGCGGCAAATGGAGTAGTTTTGATTACTACCAAAAGAGGCAAAGTAGGCACAAATGTTAGCTTTAGTGCTTTTACGGGCATCCAGGAAGTCCCTAAAAGAGGTTTAGTTTCAATGCTAACGGCTGAGGAATTTGCTCAATTTAAAAAGGAATATTATGAAGATGCCAAACAACCAGTTCCCGTTGAGTTTCAAAATCCATCGCAGTATGCTGGCAAAAATAATGATTGGTACGGTGCATTATTACGTACTGCCCCGCTTCAAAGCTACACATTGAGTTTGACTTCAAATACTGAAAGAAGTAAGACTGCAGTGGTTTTGGGCATTTTTAATCAGCAAGGCGTTGTCATAAATAATGAATATAAGAGGTATTCATTAAGGGTTAATTCTGAATATAATGTTTCGGATAAAATCAAATTGGGTTTCAATGTTGCGCCGCAATATATTTTTGATAATACGCCCAGAACCGATGGCGACCGAGGCACAGGGGTTTTATTTAATGCCCTTCACACCTGGCCCGTTATGCCCATCTATGATGCAAAAGGCGATTTGACACTTTTCAATAGATTTCCAGCCAGCACAGGTAATATTTTTGCCTATCCCAATTGGGTGCGAGCCGCCAACGAATTAGTCAATGAAACTACCAAGACTAATTTGCTTTCAAATGCTTACATTCAGTATCAACCAATTGATGGGTTAACGTTGAAATCAACTTTTAATATAGAATTATTTCGGTCCAAGTTCTTCTTTTTTAACCCTTCCACTGCTACCAGTGCTATCAATGTTGCCATTCCGACTACGGCAGTTTCAGTTCGTCAAAATTTTGAAAGTGTTACTTGGTTAAACGAAAACTTGGCTAATTATACCAAAAGTATTAAAGACCATAATTTTGAATTATTGGCGGGTTTTTCTAATCAAAGATTCTCGCTGGAAGGCACTCGTTTGCAGGCAGATACTTACGCAGATGACCGGCTTCCCACAGTGCAGGGCGCCATAAATATTAACCGAGGTGGAACGAGTTCAGCCGTTCAAGAATGGTCTTTGACATCGGTACTTTCCAGACTGACTTACAATTATAAAGGTAAATATTTATTCACTGCCGCTGTTCGTCGAGATGGTTCTTCACGTTTTGGCTCAAATAACCGATGGGGCACATTCCCCTCATTTTCAGCGGGTTGGGTAGTTTCTGATGAAAATTTTATGAAATCAATACCCAAAGTTTCTTTCGCAAAAATCAGAGCAAGCTACGGTGTAATTGGTAATAATAACATTGGAAATTATACACCTTATGCCCTAATAAATAATACCGTAAATGCTGTTTTTGGCAATAACGTAGGTGCAGGAGCCGTAGTAACAACCTTAGCCAATAGCAATTTGGGTTGGGAAACTACTAAGCAATTTGACATAGGCTTAGACCTTGGTTTATTCAACGACCGCCTCACTTTTGTGTATGATTATTATACAAAAAATACCACAAATTTGCTCTATAACGTCCAGATTCCTCAAGAGGCAGGATTCAGCAATTTCAACGATAATATTGGTGAAATTAGATTTTGGGGACATGAGTTTTCAATAAATTCTAAAAACTTATTGGGTAAATTAAAGTGGAGTACCAATGCCAATATTTCTTTCAATCGCAACGTAGTAGTTTCATTGGCAGAGGGTATAGACCGTGTTTATGGAACGTTTCATATCACCAAGGTTGGATATCCTTTCGGGCAATTTTACGGACACATAGCCCAAGGCGTTTATTTGAATGCGGAAGACTTAAATAAATCTCCACAAGTACCTGGCAGGTCAACGATTGGAAGCATAAAATTAACTGACCAAAATGGAGATGGCATCATTACAAACGGAGGCGATTTTGATGATAGAGTAATTATGGGTAATCCTTTTCCAAACTTTACTTATGGCATCACAAACAACTTCCAATACGGCAATTTTGACATGAGTATTGTAGGTTCTGGCTCGCAGGGAAATCAACTATTAGTACGCCATATATACAGCACAGCCAATCTGGATGGGGTTTTCAACATGGTTAGTGAAGTAAAATATCGTTTTAGGTCGGTGGATAATCCAGGAAAAGGATTTTATGGAACAACCGTTGGCGGAGGTAATGTAACGGGTATCGAAAGAGACTGGATGAATAGTAGATTTATTGCAGATGCTTCATTTTTTGCGATTAAAAATGTAACGTTAGGCTATACCATAAAGTCGAAAAGTAAACTTTTTAAATCGGCTCGAGTATATAGTTCTATTCAACAATTGTATGTCTTTACTAAATATTGGGGTGGTCCAAATCCTGAAACCTCCGCACAAGGTGATGGCAATGGCGACGGAGGAAATCTAAGTCAAGGAATTGACCTATCTAATTATCCAATTCCGAGAACTTACACATTAGGTATAAACGTAAATTTTTAATCAATTAATCAATTTGATATCATGAAGAAGATAATAATAACATCAATATTGGTTTGTTTTAGTCTAATCAGTTGTACGGACGATTTCTTGACCATCGTACCTGAAACAAATCTTAGTTCAGTCATTTTTTTTAAGAAAGAAGCTGATTTCCAACAGGCAGTAAATGCGGCTTATGTGCCTTTGAGAAGTATTGTAAATGACCGAGCCTATTTATTGGGAGAGATGCACTCCGACAATACTTATTACGCTCGAAATATTCTTTTTGGAGCTACAGAGCAGCAAGAAGATATTGCCGATTTTTCTGTTCCTACGGCAAATGGAATAACATCAAACGTACATGTTTTAAATCAGTACCGTCTTGATTATCAGATAATTGCCCGAACAAATCAAGTTTTAGCCTTGATTGATGATGTTGATTTTAATGCTGATTCTAAGAACAATTTAAAGGGACAAGCCTTATTTCTAAGGGCTTATGCTTATTTTGAATTGGTTAGATATTTTGGTAAAGTGCCTTTACATTTAACTCCCGTTACGGTGCGTCAGGAAGCAGCTTTACCCCTTTCAGAAGTAACTGCCATTTATGACCAAATCGTGAAAGATGCTACCGCTGCAACTACTTTATTATTACCAAAATCGAAGCAAGAACCAGGTAGAGTAACATCAGGTTCAGCCAAAACATTGTTAGCTAACGTATTTGTAGTACAGAAAAAATGGGCGGAAGCTGAAAAACAATTGAAAGATGTAGTAACGAGTGGAGAATATTCATTAATGGCGAATTATTCAGAGGCTTTTTCTAATACTGCTGATAATAAAAATAATAAAGAGTCGGTTTTTGAGGTACAATTTCAAGAAGGTGCTTCGGGCTACAATGGTAGTTTAATTTATAACTTCCTCCCCCGCCCTATGAGTCCTGATGAACTGAAACCAATTAGTGGCACTTCAAATCCCCAACCTCTTACGGGTGAAGGCAACAATACGCCCACGCCTGATATTATCGCAGCTTATGAAAAAGGTGATAAAAGAATAGATGCTTCAATTGGCTATGTAACCTTAAGTGGAAGTTTGCGGGATAATAAAGTATATCCCTACATTAAAAAATTTGCTCGAGTTCATTCGCTTCATGGAAATACTGGAAATAATTGGCCCATTTATCGTTATTCGGAGGTTTTATTATTTTTAGCAGAATCGTTAATGGAACAAGGCAAAGCATCAGAAGCTATTCCCTTTTTGAATCAAGTGCGTACACGTGCGGGTTTGCCCGACACAAAAGCAACTACCCAAGTTGATTTACGCACAGCAATTTATCAAGAACGAAGAGTTGAGCTCGCTTTTGAAAATAAACGTTGGTTCGATTTAGTCAGAACTGGTTTGGCAATTGATGTAATAACTGCTTACGGAAATCGTGTAAAAACCAAACCCCTTGATTATTATTATCCAGCAGGGGCTGCGGCTCGAAGTAATGCTTTTACAAATATTAGTCTTCTATATGGATTACCTGCGGATGA
>JANPIG010000131.1:0-2806 GCA_031424875.1 Cytophagales bacterium | reverse complement strand
ATGCTGGTGGTGAAGGTTCGGTAGTGGTAAATGCTGTCAAAGCAGGCACTGGCGACTTCGGATATAATGCACGTGAGGATAGATACGAAAATATGTTAGCAGCAGGTATCATCGACCCAACGAAAGTAACTCGTTTGGCTTTGGAAAATGCCGCTTCAATTGCAGGTTTATTATTGACAACAGAATGTGTAATTGCAGACAAACCAGCTCCAGCAGAAGCAGGTCACTCACATGGTGGCGGCGGAATGGGCGGAATGATGTAAAATTCTGATTGAAATATAGATTTAGAAACTCCCTTTTGGCTTTTGCTGAGAGGGAGTTTTTTTGTAATTTTATCCTATCCATTTTCCTTATTTCCCATTCCTAATAAAATATCTCAAACTCACCAATGCACCACGCAATCCTCCTCTCTAATAAAGACAACAAAACCGCTTTAATTCAACAAATCCTATCCAAAAAATCCACTGGAGAATTATCTATTTTTAATGAATTGGAGGGCATTTTGTATTCCTCATCCGCCATTCAAGCGATATTGGATGATGAAGAACGTCATGGATTTACAGCGCTAACCAAACATCTAAATCGAAGTTTAAAGTCAATGAGTAGCGGGGAAAGGATGAAGACACTTTTGGATTGTGTGATTGCTCAAAAGCCTGATTTTATCGTCTTGGATAATCCTTTTGATAACTTGGATTTGCAAGCACAGTCGTATTTGAGGGAAGTTTTATCAGTAAATTCTACATCAATTCCCATGATTCAAATTCTTCATCGTCAAAGAGATTTATTACCTTTTATGACAGATTTTTACACCTTTGAAAATGATAAAAAGTTAGTACATCATACTGATAGACAGCATTTCGTAGATGATTTAAACTTCAGTGAACTTTATTTTTCAAATATAATTCCACCACCAATTCAAGCCATAAAATTTGACGGTTATGAGTTGGTTAAAATGAAAAATATTAGCGTAACGTATAACGAAAAGGTGATTTTTAAAAACCTTTCTTGGACAATCAATAAGGGGGAGTTTTGGCATTTAGTGGGTCCAAATGGTTCAGGAAAAACCACGATTCTGTCGATGATAACGGGTGATAATCCCAAAGGCTATGGACAAGACTTAACCTTATTTGGCAGAAAAAAAGGTAGTGGTGAAAGTGTTTGGGAAATAAAAGAGAAAATTGGCTATATCACCCCAAGCATGACTGATTTATTTAGTTCGAGACATACCTTAGAACAGATGATTATTTCAGGTTTTCATGATTCTATTGGTCTATACGTACAGCCTTCTGAGTTGGAGATAAAAACCGCACGTTTGTGGCTTGAACTAGTTGACATGAACAAATTAGCTTCAAAATTATTCTGTTTACTTTCAGCAGGTCAGCAACGAATGGCGTTGATTATTAGGGCAATGGTCAAACATCCACCCTTATTAATTCTTGATGAAGCTCTGGCTGGTTTGGATGAATATAACACTGCTTTGAGTGTTGCATTAATCAATAAAATAGCCTCTGAGAGTGATACAACCATTATTTACGTTTCTCATCGAAAAGAAGAAGGATTACATCCAAGAAATGTGTTTGAATTGTCTTCTCTCAGTGATTAAACATTATTTGTGCTGTCTGATTTTAACAAGTAAATTTGTTTCATATCACTCTTTATAAACCTTAGTCTGTGGTATAATAATCCCATTTTTAAAACCACATTATTTCCTCAATGAAAATCAGATACAAAATCCTCTTTTTCCTATTTCTACTTTCTATCATTACTTTCCTTGACCGTGTATGTATGAACGTGGTGAGTAAGTACGTAAAGGCAGACCTTTCGCTCGATAATCAATCATATGGTTATATTTTGGGAGCATTTTCTTTAGCTTATGCTCTTTTTGAGTTGCCTACGGGCATTTTAGGCGATAGAATTGGTCCAAGAAAAGTTTTGACTCGAGTAGTACTTTGGTGGTCTGGATTCACTGCTTTGACGGGAACCGCTTTTGGGTTTGTCTATCTTTTAATCGTTCGCTTTCTCTTCGGAATGGGTGAGGCTGGAGCTTACCCAAATGCCGCTATTGTCATCTCAAGATGGTTTCCAACGGTAGAAGTCGGCAGAGCTCAATCAATTATTTGGGCTGCTGGACGTATTGGTGGGGCTTTGACTCCTCTATTGGTGATTCCCTTGGTTCATGCCGTGGGTTGGAGATTTGCCTTTGGAATTTTGGGTGCTGTAGGTGCTGTTTGGGCTATTTCCTGGTATTTTTGGTATAGAGACGAACCTTCTGAGCATCCTAACATTTCTTCTATAGAATTGGAAGAAATAGCCACAAGACGCAATAATATGGCTTCTTCCCATAAAATTGACTGGCAAACCATTGTCAGCAATCCCAATATTTGGCTTTTGATGTTGATGTGCCATTTGTTTTTCTACGCTTCATATTTCTTTACTAATTGGTCATCTACTTACTTTCAAGAAGGCAGACACATGAGCGAAGAACAAACTAAAAACTTCATCTCATTATCTTATTTTTTGGGAGCAATTGGCTGTTTAGTAGGTGGTTTTGCTAGCGATTATCTTTGCAAAAAATTAGGATTAAAACTCGGCAGACGCATTGTGGGTGTGGCGGGTTTGGGCTTGTCGAGTCTTTGCTTTATTGGGGCTGGCCAAACTCCAGACAATGAATTGGCAGGATATTTATTGGCTCTTTGCGTACTGCTGAAAGACCTAACTTTACCCGTAGCATTTGCCGTATGCGTAGATATTGGCAAATGCTACGCATACGGCAAATGCTACGCATTTGCCGTATGCGTAGCATTTG
>JANPIG010000130.1:0-4077 GCA_031424875.1 Cytophagales bacterium | reverse complement strand
TTTACGGTAAAATCGGTATCAAGGTATGGGTTTTCCGTGGCGAGATTTATGGTAAGCCTGATCTTTCACCAAACGCAGGAATGGCAGCTCAACAATCGGCTGGACCAGACTCACGTGGCGGAAACAATAACCGTGGTGGTGGACGTGATGATGACCGTAGAGGTGGTGGACGTGGTGGAAAAGACAACCGTGGTGGCGGTGGTGCTGGTGGTCGTGATGATGCACAACGTCGTAACAACAATAACAATAACCGTGGTGGCGGTCCAAACAAGCCGGGCGGAAATCGTCCAGGCGGTGGTGGTAACAAACCAGCAGGCGGTAAGAGATAATTAAATATAATCTTAATTTCAGAATTCAACCGCTGAAATTAGTAGAATAAATAAGACAATGTTACAACCAAAAAGAACCAAATTTCGCAAGCAACAGAAAGGACGGATAAAAGGATTGGCTACTCGTGGTCATGAAATTGATTTCGGTTCATTTGCTATCAAATCTTTGGAAGTAGGTCGCATCACTGCACGTCAGATAGAGGCGGCTCGTATCTCAGTAACTCGTGCTATGAAACGTGAAGGTCAAGTTTGGATACGTGTATTTCCTGATAAGCCTATCACCAAAAAACCAGCCGAAGTTCGTATGGGTAAAGGTAAAGGTGCTCCCGAATATTGGGTAGCCAGAGTAAGACCAGGTACTATCTTGTTTGAATCAGCGGGTGTTCCACTTGCGGTTGCTCAAGAAGCACTTCGTTTGGCAGCTCAAAAATTGCCAATGCGTACTGCATTCGTAGTTCGTAGAGATTACCAAGAAGCATAAAATTTCAAAATTGAAATCATGAAAAACGCAGAAATACAAAAATTGAGCTTAGAAGAATTGACCTCTACCTTGGCTTCTGAAAAAGAAGGTTTGGCACGTTTGAAATTCGCTCATGCTATTTCTCCAATCGAAAACCCTTTACGTATCCGTGAGGCTCGTAAAGTGGTAGCTCGCTTGGAAACTGCTATCTCAGCAGCGAAGTAATGAATTAAAAAGTTTTACAGTTAAATAGTTTTATTACAACTTTTTAGCTGTTATAACTTCTTAAACTTTACAAAAACAGATCTCATCAACATAACGCTTGAGGTCAATTTAATAACAACAATTTAAAATCCAACGATGGAAGAGTTAAAAAGAAATCTGAGAAAAATCAGAGTTGGGCGTGTGGTGAGTAATAAGATGGATAAATCTATCACCGTAGCCGTAGAAAGAAAAGTAAAGCATCCACTTTATGGTAAGTTTATGAAAAAAACTTCAAAGTTGATGGCTCACGATGAGAATAACGATTGTGGAATCGGTGATACAGTGAAAGTAATGGAGACTCGTCCATTGTCAAAAAACAAACGTTGGAGATTAATTGAGGTTATTGAGAAAGCGAAATAATTTCTTCCAACAATTTTAAAGTAATTAAGTAAAAGAAAATCAGGTAGCGAGAATCATACGTTTTCAAACCCTGGAATATTTCGTTAATAAAATCACAATCAGAAGATGTTACAACAAGAATCAAGATCTGGCGTAGCTGATAACTCAGGAGCAAAGGAAGTCCTTGTAATCCGAGTTTTAGGTGGTACAGGCAAAAGATACGCATCAATTGGTGACAAAGTGGTAGTAACTGTTAAATCAGCATTATCGTCATCAAGCATGAAAAAAGGTACGGTTTCAAAAGCCGTAGTAGTAAGAACAAAAAAAGAAATCCGTCGTAAGGATGGTTCACATATCCGTTTCGAGGACAACGCAGTAGTATTGTTAAACAACAATGACGAACCACGTGGTACTCGTATTTTCGGACCCGTAGCACGTGAATTGCGTGATGCAGGATTTATGAAAATTGTTTCATTAGCCCCAGAGGTGCTTTAATCATAATACTTATCATGGAAAGAAAGTTTAATAAGCAGCCAAAACTGCACATCAAATCTGGTGATAGTGTTATTGTTATCGCTGGAAACTCAAAAGGCAAGTCGGGAATTGTTACAAAGGTTTTAGTAGAAAAAGGGCGTGCCATCATTGAAGGGGTTAATCTTCAAACAAAACACGTAAAACCAAACGCTAATTCACCGCAAGGAGCAATCGTGAAAAAAGAAGGTTCAATAGACATTTCAAATATCGCAATTGCTGAAAATGGTAAAGCTGTAAAAGTTGGTCGTAAATTAAACGACCAAGGAAAATTACAGAGATACTCAAAAGCAAGTGGCAAATTTATCTAACCAATTACCAAGCATCAGCAATAATTTTTTTTAGGAATAATTTTTTACTGATAACTGTTAATTGTTCATTGAAAAAGTGGGTCGGAAATCCACATAAAATTTTCATAAAATGACAACTACAAGATTAAAAGATAGATATGTAGCTGAAATTGTACCTGCATTAAAGGAAAAATTTCAATACAAATCAGTAATGCAAGTGCCAAAGGTTACCAAGGTTGTTATCAACAAGGGTGTAGGGGCAGCTGTTGCAGACAAGAAATTAGTAGATGCAGGCGTTGATGAAATCACGCTAATCGCAGGACAAAAAGCAGTAGCAACCTTGTCTAAGAAAGCCATCTCAAACTTCAAATTACGTGAAAACATGCCAATCGGTGTAAAAGTAACGTTGAGAGGAAACAAAATGTACGAATTCTTAGACCGTTTGATGACCGTTGCGCTACCACGTGTACGTGACTTCAAAGGAGTTTCAGAAAAAGGATTCGACGGACGTGGAAACTACACATTGGGTGTAAAAGAGCAAATTATATTTCCAGAGATTTCAATTGATAAAGTAAACAAAATCTCAGGTATGGATATAACGTTTGTAACCACAGCCGAAACAGACGAAGAAGCAAACGCATTGTTAACAGCATTGGGAATGCCTTTCGCAAATCAGAAGAAATAATTTACAGCCATGAGGCATAAGCCATGAGCGATGAGTTTCAATACTCCAAGCTCCGAAGCTCATCGCTCATAGCATCAAACTGATAAAAACACAATGGCAAAAGAATCAGTCAAAGCAAGAGAAAGAAAAAAAGAAGCAACCGTTGCTAAATATGCTGCCAAACGTGCAGCTTTGAAGGCCGCAGGTGATTATGCAGGTCTTGACAAACTGCCCAAAAACGCTTCTCCAGTACGTTTACACAACCGTTGTAAATTGACAGGTCGTCCCAGAGGTTATATGCGTAAATTCGGTATCAACCGTGTTACCTTCCGCCAAATGGCATCTGACGGTTTAATCCCAGGTGTAACCAAATCAAGCTGGTAGTTTTTTAAAGTTTGAAAAGTTAAAGAGTTATAAAGTTAAAGAGTTCATTTATTAGAAACCTTAGCTATATTAACTGTATAACATCTTCAACTCTTTAACTCACAATCAACTTGTCTTTATAAATTTTATTCCGTAATTTTGCGTTCCTTTTCAGAGAGAGGTTCGTTTCAAATATCGAAAACAATGACAGATCCAATAGCAGATTACTTAACACGATTAAGAAATGCCATCAAAGCACGACACAGAATCGTAGAAATCCCTGCTTCTAACATCAAAAAAGAAATCACTAAGGTTCTTTTTGATAAAGGATATATTCAAAACTACAAATTTGACGATACAGCCGTACAGGGTACTATCAAAATTGCTTTGAAGTATAATCCTACGACAAAGCAGTCAGCAATCGTTAAATTAGAAAGAATATCTAAGCCAGGTTTGCGTAAGTACAAAGGTGCAGGTGAATTACCACGTGTATTAAATGGCTTAGGCATCGCAATTCTTTCAACATCAAAAGGAGTTATCACCGACAAAGAAGCTCGTGTGTTAAACGTTGGTGGTGAAGTTCTTTGCCACGTTTATTAATATTATCATCGCTGAAAGAAGTATAATTTTCGCTTCCATCTAAGCACAAAACAAGAAATCATGTCAAGAATTGGCAAGAAAGTAATTACTATTCCTGCGGGAGTTACAGTTACAATCGACAAAAACAATGTTTCAGTAAAAGGACCAAAAGGTACTTTGGCTCGTACAATTGACCCCGATATTACAGTTGAAATCGAAGGTTCAGAAATGACCGTAAATCGTCCAACTGAACAAAAG
>JANPIG010000129.1:0-1867 GCA_031424875.1 Cytophagales bacterium | reverse complement strand
CAATCACGCCTTTACCCGAAATAGCCTCAAAATCTTTAACTTCCATCAGAGAAACATTTTTGATTTTGGCGTATTTTACCACCGCCTCAGCTAAGGGATGCTCACTGTATTGATTCAACGAAGCAATATTTTGCAGAATTTTTACTTCATCATTTTCACTTGAATAAACTTTTTCAACGGTAGGTTTTCCTTCGGTAATTGTGCCTGTTTTATCCGTAATTAAGACATTTATTTTGTTCAAATTCTCTAAGGCTTCGGCATTTTTAATCAAAACACCTGATGTTGCCCCCTTCCCAACGCCCACCATAACGGACATCGGTGTTGCCAATCCCAAGGCACAAGGACAAGCAATTATTAACACCGCAATGGCATTTATAAAACCATAAACTAAGGCTGGTTCTGGTCCAAATTTTGCCCAAGCCAAGAAAGTTATTACTGAAATAATAACCACAATTGGAACAAAATATTTAGCAATATTATCTGCTAATTTCTGGATGGGAGCTTTGGAACGACTGGCATTATTAACCATCTGCACGATTTGGGAAAGTAGAGTTTCAGCCCCAACTTTCTCAGCGATCATCACAAAAGATTTGTTGCCATTTATCGTTCCTGAACTTACTAAATCACCTAATACTTTATCCACTGGAATTGGCTCACCCGTAATCATGGATTCATCAATGGTGCTTTCACCATCAGAAATTTTACCATCTACGGGGATTTTATCTCCTGGTTTTACTCGTAATAAATCGCCTTTTTTAATGTCGTGGATTGAAATAACACTGTCGTTTCCGTCCTTCACCAACGTGGCTTCGGTGGGTGCTAATTTTAGTAATTCTTTGATTGCTCCGCTGGTTTGACTATGGGCTTTTGCTTCTAATAATTGCCCTAATAAAACCAATGTCAAGATAACGGCGGTTGCCTCAAAATATAATGAAACCGTCCCATCCATGCTTTTAAACTCATTTGGGAACAGATTTGGGAATAACATTCCTACAATACTGAACAAAAATGCTACGCCCGTACCGATTCCTACTAGCGTAAACATATTGAGATTCCATGTGATAATTGACTTCCAAGCTCTCACAAAAAACATCCAACAAGCATAAAAAACAACAGGCAACGTTAGAATAAATTGAACATAATTCCATTTTTGCATATCCATTATTTTCATTAGTGGATTGTTGGGAATCATGGAAATCATCGTAATCAAAAAAACGGGTACTGTGAAAAGAATTGCCACTTTCATTTTCTTCCACAAATCGTCATAAACTTTACTTTCATCACTATCACTTGGTTGCATTGGAACCAAATTCATTCCACAAATCGGGCAAGCACCTGGGGCATCTTTGATAATTTCGGGATGCATTGGGCAAGTATATTGAGCTTTTTGTGCGATGGTTAGCTCTTGAACTAAGTGCATTCCACAAACAGGACAATCACCAGCTTTATCATACATTTTTTCTCCTTCACAGTGCATCGGACAATAAAATTTACCCGTACCATCTGTCGTTGATGGAACAACTTCGGCTTCTTTCATCTCGTGATGATGGTTCATTTTTGAGCCGTCACCATCTTCAATAACATAGTTCCCTGCCTTAGAAAGGGCCATTTGCAGTTCTCCCGTAGCAATATGTTGTTGCATCGTAATGGTTGCCATTGGTGGATTTAGCGTTACTACGGCAGTCAATCCTTCGATTTGGTTGAGCGTTTTTTCTACCTTAGTACGGCATCCATCGCAGCTCATTCCTGATACTTGATATGTGTGTGTCATTTTTCTAATTTTTACAAAAGAACGACATGATTTATTGGCATAGACACCAACAAATCATGTCGTTCTTAAACCTTAAACTTAGTGTAAAGTTCTTAA
>JANPIG010000128.1:0-1987 GCA_031424875.1 Cytophagales bacterium | reverse complement strand
GATGACGCTTTGATTTTGAATTCAGCATAATGCCTGTACTTCCAAATGCCGAAGCATTCAAGAAAATAACTTTGGCAAAATATTCAATGGATTGCAAAGTATTTTGGTCAATAACTCTCACGCCTATAGCTTTTCCCAATTTGTCATCATAAATTACTTCTTGTACGATGGCATCTGGACGAAGTGTCAAATTACCCGTTTTAACCGCTGCTGGTAAGGTTGATGATTGCGTTGAGAAATATCCACCATACGGACAACCCATCATACACCGATTACGAAATTGACATTGAGAACGGCCCAAATCATAAGCTACTTTCGATTCGCCCGTGAGGTGTGCGGTACGTCCCATAATGAAATGACGTTTTGGAAACTCCTTTTCGATACGTTTTTTCATATCTTTTTCCAAAGCATTCATATTCATGGCGGGTAAATAATGATCTCCGTGTGGCAACACATCAATATTATCTTTATCTCCACTAATTCCCGCAAATTTTTCTACATGGTCATACCATGGAGCAATATCCTTATATCTGATAGGCCAATCTGTTCCGACGCCTTCTTGAGCATTAGCTTCAAAATCACGCTCATTCCATCGGTATGACTGACGCCCCCACATAAGCGATCGACCGCCCACGTGATAACCACGAATCCAATCAATTGGTTTTTTCTCGATAATTGGATTTTCAGAGTCCTTTTCAAACATATCTCTCCAAGGCTCATTTACAGTATATCCCGTTCTGATTCCTATAAAATGTTCTTCAGCAGATTTATTGTCCACTCGCCCACGATGGGGAAAATCCCAAGGGTTTTTAGTGGCATTTGTATAGTCAGTAACGTGCTTAATATCACGTCCACGCTCAAGCATGATAACTTTTAAGCCTTTTTCACATAATTCTTTGGCAGCCCAGCCGCCTGATATTCCCGAGCCAACCACGATAGCATCGTATGTATTCGCTTTTTGTCCTGTTCCTATGATTTCCATTATAAGGGAGTTGAAATAGTTATAGTAGTTAAAGGAGTTAAAAGTTAAATAATCCCATCCTAAAATAACTTAATATTTTGTATAATAATGATTTAAGAAGTTATATTGAAAAAGAAGCAAGGGGAAATAACTCTTTAACTATACAACTATAAAACTTTTTAACTGCATCAAGACATTGCCCAGACTTTTTGTCCTTTTGCTAATTTGATGCCTTCATATTTTCCTGGAACTTCCAGATATTCTGCTGCTTTGGTGGCTCCTGGTTCAGAAGTAAAATAACCCAAAACAGTTAAATCTTTCATGGTTTTCCAAAACTCAGATTTATCTTTGGCAGTATCTTCCGCTTTCAATAATTCAGTTTTCTTTTCAGCAGAAGCTTTCATAAAATTACCATCTGCACCGTCATTGAGTTTGTCTAAACCTGCAAAAAATGCCTTTTGTTGGTCATCTTTATAACATTCTTTTAACATAAATTCAATAAATTGTGGCACTTTGGCTTCCTTTGCTCCTGGCGTTGAGGTTTTGGGTAATATCATTTCTGCAATTTCAGCTATCATTTCACTGTGTGCAGGAACGATAGCGAAATCTTTTCCGACCTTAGAACCGCCACCCGTTTTGCAGCTTTCTAAGATTGTTGCTAATGTACCCGCTGATAGTATTCCTCCCATCAATAAAGCACTTTTGGCAATGGCATCTCTTCTGTTCATGTATATTTAAAATTTAGTTATTTTTAAAGTAAAATTACACTTATAATGTAAATATTTGCACTATTTACTGACATTTCAACGTTTTTGTTTCAAAAAAATTTCTTTAAAATTCTACCGGTAACGAAATCTTCTAAATAAAATTTGTTTGTTCAGTATTTCTGTGCCTTTTTGCGAAAGATTTAACAAATAAAGATATATGAGAACTAAAATATTGGCTTTACTTTGCATTTTACTGTGTTTTGCGACACACGCTCAAAAAAAGAAGACTACCAAGAAAACATCAACTACAAAATCTGTA
>JANPIG010000127.1:0-4844 GCA_031424875.1 Cytophagales bacterium | reverse complement strand
ACTTTTTATTGGTTGTAAATGCAGCGATGTTTTTTATATGCGCAACAACACTTGCCTGGGCCGGTTTCCAGATCTCGTTTAGCCGGGTAACGGAAGCTATTTCTGCCTGTGTTCCTGTATTGGCTGTTATTTGCGGCGCTATCTTGCTGGCAATCTGTTTTAGTCCTAATCATGAAATATATCATTGGACAGATGCTGAACATGTTAAGCATGACCACATTCTCAATTTCAAAAAAGGATTTTTAAATAAAGGATTTTTTGCGGGCTGGACAGTTTTTACGCTGGTTGCCTGGTCATTCCTGGGATGGAAAATGAGACAGCGTTCACGTATGCTGGATAACAATCCAATCCCTACGGTGGAAGGAAGAAAAAAATATATGAAGCATTTTGGAAATAGAATTTTTAAAAAAAGCACCTTCCCAAAAGGTGCTTTTTTTACACCCCTCCAAAATAAATCCCCACTACGCAAATACACTGCGTACACAATTTCTAATTTTACACCATCAAAAAAACAAACTAATAAACATGAACATTTTACCAACAGAAACGCCCGAAATTCTTGTAACCGAAGACTTACAAGCGCTGGGCGTGCATTCAGAAGAAGCCTTAGCTAAATTTGCTCGGGTAGCTAATGGCTTGATTAACAACGGAGTATATCCAAAAGCGAAAGTTTTGCTGATGTTCGCTCAAATAATTGATTCGCCGAAGAAGTTTTCTTTTTCTAAAAATAAATTGACTAATCTTTCCCTTTATACCAAGCATTTAAAGGAGATTGGGCAAGAGATTATTTTGACTGATTTTGGCAAATCTCTATTAGAAATGGAAGCGAATAAGCCAAAATTTGAAATAGCAAAAACGGGTCGTCAGCATGATGCCGATTTTGATTTGCTTGAACAAGCATTGCCGTATAAAATTTACGGAGCAAATTATATCGAACAGGGAGCATTAGACCAGATGGAAACTGCCATGAAGTTGCCAATCTCGGTGGCGGGTGCTTTGATGCCCGATGCTCACCAGGGCTATGGTTTGCCCATTGGTGGAGTTTTGGCTACTACTGCCAACACCATTATTCCCTTTGCAGTAGGCGTGGATATTGCCTGCCGTATGTGCATGAGTATCTTCGATTTACCCGCTTCGATGATAGAAAAAGAGGATAAATTGTTGAAGAAAATTCTTACGGAAAATACCTTCTTTGGGATAGGTTCAGAGTCGGGACGAAAATTTGATGATTCGCTTTTTGAACGCCCAGAATGGAACTCTTTAAAGGTAATAAAAGACCTTCGTGATAAGGCATATCGTCAGGTGGGAACATCTGGAACGGGTAATCACTTTGTGGAATGGGGCGTTTTGGAAGTCATGGCAGAGGATAATTTGATGAATCTTCGTAAGGGCGAATATTTGACTTTGCTATCACATTCGGGTTCAAGGGGTTTTGGGGGAAATATTGCTGACCATTATTCCAAATTGGCCATGAACCGTACTCGTTTGCCCAAAGAAGCAAAACATTTAGCATGGTTGGATATGAATACTGACGATGGACAGGAATATTGGTTGGCCATGAATTTAGCAGGGGATTATGCCTCGGCAAATCATCATGAAATCCACAATAAAATTGCCCGTGAATTAGACCAAAAACCTATCCAACGCATTGAAAACCACCATAACTTTGCCTGGAAAGAGCAATTGGCAGATGGTACAGAAGTTATGGTTCACCGCAAAGGAGCAACGCCAGCGGGAGCCAATGACTTAGGAATTATTCCCGCTTCGATGACACAACCAGGCTTTGTGATTCGAGGAAAAGGGATTAATGAAGGCATTAATTCAGCTTCACACGGAGCAGGACGAAAGATGTCGAGAACCAAAGCTAAAGGCACCATTACAAAAGATGATTTGAAAGAGGCTTTGAAAAAAGCAGGTGTCCAGCTCATTGGGGCAGATTTGGACGAAGCTCCACAGGCATACAAAGACGTAAACAAAGTCATGGAAGCCCAAGCAGATTTAGTCCATGTACTGGCAAAATTCTCACCAAAAATTGTAAGAATGGCGGATGGGAAGGAGAAGGCGGAGGATTAATGGTTGGATTTTTATGGGAATATATATATTTATTCCAACCACAATGCTTTGATTATCAAGCTAATCGAAAAAAATCTTATTTTTTCATTAATCTTGCTTGCATAATTAATCACTAAGCCGTAATTTTGCAGTCCCTAAAAGACAGGGAATTTGGTTTCATAGCTCAGTTGGTTCAGAGCACCTGCCTTACAAGCAGGGGGTCCAAGGTTCGAATCCTTGTGGGACCACCAAAATTATTAGTACACGGTTTCATAGCTCAGCTGGTTCAGAGCACCTGCCTTACAAGCAGGGGGTCCAAGGTTCGAATCCTTGTGGGACCACATAAAAAAACTCTTAGATTAATTTCTAAGAGTTTTTTGTTTTAATATCTACCCTAAACTCACACCTCATACCTCCGCTTTCTCAAATAATTCTTCAAAAAACCAACCATAACCAACAAAACAATTGGAATAATTAGATTGATGGATTGCCAATATTGGCGGTCGTTTTGTAGGATGGCTTTGTCCAGCGGGCGTAAGGTTATTTCTTTATTTCTTGCCGTGATGACCCCATTATCATCCAAAAGGTAATCTATGGCGTTCAGAACGAAGTCTTTATTGGCGAAAGTATTGCCCGTATATTTGTCAAAACCCAAGGGCAGAGGTGTATTTTGGGCTTTGTCAAAATCGTTGGCGGGAATATCTCCGTCTGAACAAACGATAATTTTTGAGCCTTTCCCATCACCTTTAAAAGTAGCAGAACGGGGATCTGATGGCAGGATTCTGTTTTTGAATAATGACTCAAATTTTCCTTCTAACAATATGCCAACTGTCTGAATACCAGCCTTATACTGATTGGTATTAAGGTCTTTGCTGGCAAAATTATAACTCATAATGGCAGGTGCATTTAGTATCTGCGTGTATTGCGAAGTCATTAATAGAGGCGTTTTTGTAACTCCATTTGCCCGAACTGTATCTAAAGAACCTACGTATTTCGTATAAACCGCATCTAAATTCCTGACAATGGGGGAGTTACCGAAAGAATTTATCAAGGGATAATATTGCCAATCAACCAATTTGATGTTGGCATTATTGCCAAAATTGCCTACATCTAAGGGAATTTTGGCACACATCTGAGCATCTTTTATTAGGTTTGGATTTAAGCGAACACCATACTTAAACAGTAAATCTTCAAGTCCCAAGCTTTGCACTTGTGCCATATTGCCTTCCCGAGCTACAGAGTCCACCTTTACGCCATCCATAAAAAACAATGCCTTGCCTCCGTTCATAATAAATTGATCAATTTTATATTTATCGTCATCGTTGAAAGGCTGGTCGGGTTTTAAGACAAAAATGGCATCCAGACCGTCTAAAGTGGGCGATTGGCGTAAATCAACAGGGAAAAGTTCGTAGTTTTTCTTCAACGCTCCAATCAAATCCAACTGATTGACGGCGGGTAAATGCGTGTAATTTATAAAAAATCCAATTTTCTTTTTGCCCTCTGCAGTAACTTGTTTGATGGCAGAAGCTAATTGATATTCTACACCCTCATACGACTGATTGAGAATTTCTTGGGGTGATGACATCTTATTTCCCTTCAATAATAAAGTGGCAATTTCTTTGTCTTTATATGTTATTATCGCCCCTGGGAGAATCAAAGTCTGGATTTTTCTGCCATCTTCATTATTAAAAACATTAGTGGGTTGAATACCCTTTTTATAAAGTTTTTCGATTTCCTGATTACGACGTTTTTCATCTCTGTATTCATCATTGAGGTCAATGAAGGCATATTTTACTTTTGTTCCTCCATAGACTTGAAATTCGTCTAAGGTTTCTCGCACCGCATTTTCAAGACGTTTGAAGCCCGCAGGAATACTTTTACCCGTCAAATACACCTTCACATACACCTCATCTGGAAGATTGGTTAGCAGGCTTTTGGTAGCTTCGTGAATGGTATAACGTTTTTCTTGGGTAAGGTCAATTCTGAAAAAGAAGCGATTGGCCAATAAATTCAAGCCAATGATTGCAGTAATTATGAGAAAAATTTGAAGGATTCTGTTTTTCATGTGTATCACGGACAGCATTGTCCGTAGTAAAAAAAAATTATTCGATTACGGACAAGGATGTCGAATCGTCGACCTGCCGTAATACAGTTAGGCATTTATCCATTGATTCCAACATTGAAATAATTCTAAAGTCTGTTCAGAAGCAACGATATTTGTTAATTTAGAGTATGTAATGGGAACTATATATTCGCCGTGTTCCATATTTAAATAAAAGTCATTGCCATGAAAATCATCTTCGTCTGATTTTAAACCCACTATTTGCACAGTTTTGTGTTCACTGGAACCGTCTTTCTTCTTTAATTCAGCAGTTGCTGTGAAGGGAAAATCTATCTCATCGTTCATGGTGGTTATCCACCCCACAGCCACTTCGTAGTCATCTAAACAATCAACTAATATTTCATTATCAATTTTAAATTGTATTTCTTTTTTTGTGAGCATAACGTATGGGATATATTGTTGAAAAATCAAAAATAAAGAAAATCTATAAAAGAACGATAATTAGTACATTTTTAATTATATAATTTCAGATTATCGCTTTTTCCAAAAACTTGGAACGACGAGTTTTTGGAAAGTAAAAGAAACTAATTTATTTAGTCGTGATAAGTTAATAGGAAATTTTTACATTAATGAATTAAATACAATTTTAACAATCATGTTACCAAATAATAAACCTTTACGACTAAGTGTTTGTAAAGGTTTTTTTTATACCCTTTCCTATCTTATCTCT
>JANPIG010000126.1:0-3774 GCA_031424875.1 Cytophagales bacterium | reverse complement strand
CGCAAAAAGAAAGAAGCATACACCCACGTAGGCAATGAACCAGTTTTTCCGATAAAAATCAACGGAAAAATGAAAAGTGAAAGATTGACCAAAGTCTGCCCTAAACCCGTAAAAAAACTTTGTGCTTGAAAACCCGTAGGCTGTTGTGAAGCGTCTAATTTATCAGCAATAAAGGCTCTATAGGGCTCCATGGCGGTATTATTACCCACATCCAAAATCCATAAAAGTCCAGCTGCCATCCATAAGGCACTACTGAATGGGTAAACCAAAAGTGCTAAACTACACATCAACGCACCAATAAAAAAGTAGGGTTTTCTTCTTCCAAAACGGGGCGACCACGTTTTGTCAGACATTGCCCCGATGATGGGTTGAATGAGAAGACCCGTCATGGGTCCAGCTAAATTTAAGAGTGGAATTTGGTCGGGGCTTGCCCCTAAGAAATCATAAATAGGATTTACGGCACTTTGTTGGAGTCCAAAACTATACTGAATCCCAAAAAAACCAACGTTCATGTTGATGATTTGGGCAAAGGTCAAACGGGGTTTTATCATTTGATTATTTATAAAAATGGTTATTTGTTTTAGGGAATCCCCAAATCACAATATTACTCAATTTCTTTAATTTATGAAGAAAAAATGTCATTATAATTAGTTAAAGAGGTCGTTCATAGTAATTTCATTTTGAACCCATCTCAATTTATATTCATTCATTTTGAACCCATAAAGACTTATTGCCGTAAAGAAAATGGTCTTTTTAGTTTTGGTTTTTTCTTTGAATGTTGATATTTTATGTTGAATTGAATTTGCGTATTTTTTATCAATGACAAATTCAGATTCAGAAAATTTGATTTCACAAAGATTTATACAGTTGTCATTTCTATTTATTAATAAGTCAATTTGTGTTCCGTTACTATCTTTATCCATATTTCTCCACGAAGTCTCCTCTGTATAGATACCTGATATTCCAAGTGCCTTTTTAATTTCTTTGATGTGTTTTTGACAGATAGATTCAAACGAAAATCCACTCCAACTTTTATGAGATGGCGTATTTTCTATAAGACTCCATGATTGTTTGCTTTTCTGGTTTTCAATAAATTTTAAATAGAATATCGAATATTCATCTACTAATTTATAAAGTACATTTTTTTTATTTGTTTCAAAAGAAGAATAGCCCGAAATAAATCCAGACTCTGCAAGCTCTTCTATAATTTGAGTAATTGTTCCGCCTGATGAAATTTTGATAGTGTCAATAATTTCTTGTCGGGTTAAACCAATTCTTTTTTTAGCTAACTCCCTTACAATTTGAGTATGAATGTCATAGTTATTAAACAGAGAACTAAAAAGGCTTTTAAATTCATCTATCAAAAAGCCATCTTTTGTAAAGCATTCTCTATCAATAAGTTGAGAAATACTTTCTCCTTTTTTGACGTTTTTAAGGTAATGAGGAATTCCACCAAAAGTCATGTATAACTGTGTGATTTGATATCTATCTAAAACAATATTTTTACTTAATAAATACTGTTCTGTTTCATTTAAATTAAATGGCAAAAGCCTTATCTTTTGAGTTACACGATTATGTAATCCTCCTTTATTTTGAATTACTTTACGAATCATCCATGAGGCTGCCGAACCGCAGATAACAATCTTTAAATTGCCTTTTTTAGAAGCCCAATCGTTCCAAAAATATGAAAAACAAGATAAAAAATTAGATTTTGAAGAATCTATCCAAGGAAACTCATCAAAGAAAAGGACTCCTTTTTCTTGCTCAATTATGGGTGTTAAATATACTTTTAGTTTATTAAATGCTTCTGTCCAATTCAATGGCACTATTGTAGGGAAAGTAGCGTTTGAAAACTCATCAATCTTGGTACTGAAATTTTGTAATTGTTCTCTTGTTTTAGCGTCAAATTGACCAGAAAATTCAAAAATTATTTCCTTTTCAAAAAACTGCCTAATCAAAAAAGTCTTACCGACTCTTCTTCTTCCATAAATAGCGATTAGCTCTGGTTCGTCAGAAGAGAACGCCTCTTGCAGTTTTTTTTTCTCTATATCTCTGCCTATAATCTGTTTCATCTTTTGAAAAATCTAAATTATTTTTACCTGATTTAAAGGTTTTGGCTGACTATTTAATTTTATTATTAGCCAAAAAACACTTAAATATACTACTTTTGGCTGAGTATTAATTATAATACTCAGCCAAAAGTGTATAAAAATTGATAGTTTTGGCTGAGTATTGAATTTTATAGCCAGCCAAAACTTGAAAATAACCATATTTTTCAAAAAAAAACAAACTAATTTTCAATTCCTTAATTGCTTAGTTCTTAAATTGCAATATGCTACTTTTTACCTTTCTTTTCTCTTTTTTTATACAGAATAAGCCTATGCAAGCGGGTGATTCGTTGTTAGTTATTCAGCAAATTAATATTACGGGCAATCAAAAAACTAAGGAAAATATTATTCTTCGAGAATTAGATTTTGTGGTGGGAGATTCTATTAAAAAAAGTGATATTGAAAAACGGATTGACTTTAATAAAAGGAGACTGGGGAATACTAATTTATTCCTCACTATTGAAATAAATTATATTCAAAATATTGATAATCAAGTGGTGGTAAATATAAAACTATCTGAACAATGGTATATTTTGGGCTATCCAATTTTTCAGATTTCTGATAGAAATTATGCTGAGTGGTTTCAGCGAGGAGCAGATTTAAAAAGAACGACTTTTGGGGTAGATTTGCTCCATAGTAATTTTAGAGGAAGAGCAGAGCGTATTAATCTCCGACTCGAAACAGGTTTTACTCAGCGAGTAGATGTGGGCTATCGCATACCTTACATCGACAAAGCCATGAAAACTGGAGCAGGTTTTAGTCTGTCATATATCAGCAATAAAACATTGGCTTTTAGGAGTTTAAACGACACCTTGAACTACATAAAAAACCTTGATGAAATACTACGCCAACGTTTTTCAGGAGCAATTTATTTGAAAAAACGCTATCATTTCTATGACAATCATACCCTTGAATTACGGTATAATAACACCGCTATCAGTGATACTATTAGTAAATTAAATCCTGATTATTTTTTAGATAATCGGATGGGTCAGAAGTATTTTCAATTGAGTTATTATTTTAATTATGACTTCAGAGATAATGTAGCGTATCCCTTGCGAGGAAAACGTTATGATCTATTAATCAACAAGTTAGGCATTCTGCCAAATGATGATATTAACCAATTTGAAATTATAGCAGGAACTTCTTGGTACAAATCTTTAAGCAAAAAACTCTTCTATGGATTAAATCTACGAACAAAAATTTCTTTTCCAGAAAGGCAACCTTTCAATAATATTCGTGGATTAGGCTATTCGTCAGAATTGGTACGTGGCTACGAATTATACGTGGTGGATGGAAGTTCATTTTTTTTAGCAAGAAATACATTTAGGTATCAATTAATAAACAGTAAAATAAATCTTAAATTCCTGAAAATTAAGCAGTTTAACCAAATTCCAATTGCCATTTACCCAAATTTTTTTGCTGATTACGGTTATGTTCAGAACCGTTTTACGGAGAATAATCAAAGTAAATTAGCCAATCGTTCTTTATTTGGAGGAGGCCTGGGATTAGATTTGGTAACTTATTATAATCTGGTGGTGAGATTTAGTTACGTAATGAATGATAGAAAAGAAAAAAATGTGATTTTTTCTATTGGAAGAGAGTTTTGAGATTAATTACTTTTGATTCTAATAAAATTTGCGGACTGTCATCCCGACGTAGGAGG
>JANPIG010000125.1:0-3674 GCA_031424875.1 Cytophagales bacterium | reverse complement strand
GAAATAATAAATCGAAAGGATTTTGTAAGCAAAAATTCAGTAATTCTAATTCATCATAAGCATCTTCAATAGGGTTGTGCATTAACACTGGAAATTGATAGTGAATGTCAGGTAATTCAAATAAATCATTATGAATCACCATCGCTCTTTTACTATTTTGTTTGGCGTGAGCTTCCCATAATAATTCTTTTTTACCGTAACCTAAATACCGAAAAGCTCCAACCCGAATCAATGTCATTAATTGTTCCAAGCCTAAAGGTACACGCCTACAGAAATCATCGAAACTCTTAAATAAACTTTTTTCTTTCTGTCCTAAAATCCACTGTATTCCTTTGGTTTCCAGACTCTTGACATGAATCCATCCCAGCCAAATGGTATCGCCTTCAATCCGAGTTAGGTACTCACTTTGGTTAACCTCAGGCGCTTCAATGACCGCTCCACACCTTCTGGCTTCGTGAATATAAAATTCTGTTTTATAAAATCCCCCAAAATTATTAATCACCGCCACCATAAATTCTTTGGGAAAATAAGTCTTCAAATACAAACTTTGATAACTTTCCACTGCATAACTCGCCGAATGAGCTTTGGAAAAAGAATAGCCCGAAAAACTCTCAATTTGTCGCCAAACCTCTTTGGCAATTTCTTCTGGATACCCGAATGACTTACAATTCTCAAAGAATTTATCAATAATTTTTTGAAACTCCATGCGAGAACGATATTTGCCCGACATCGCTCGTCTCAGCACATCCGATTCCGCTAACGTTAGCCCCGCAAAGTGGTGAGCTACTTTAATGACATCTTCCTGATATACCATCACTCCGTAAGTTTCCTTTAATAAATCCTCCATTTTAGGATGAATATACTCCACTTTTGAAGGCTCATGGTGGCGTTCAATATAGGCCTTCATCATGCCCGAACTCGCCACGCCTGGACGAATGATAGAACTGGCAGCCACCAACGTTAAATAATCCTCACAACGCAACTTCCAAATGAGCTGTCTCATAGCGGGAGATTCGATATAGAAACAACCCATAGTTTCGTGGGCTTTTACCTGTTTTTTGATGTTGGGGTCATCTTTGAAAGATTGGATGGCATGAATATCAACATCAATTTTACGATTAGTTTTGATGATATCCACCGCCTCTTTGATGTGGCCCAATCCTCTTTGCGACAATACATCAAATTTGGCAAACCCAATATCTTCCGCCACATACATATCAAATTCACAGATGGGAAAACCTTTGGGCATTGGATTTAAAGCCGTGAAATAGGTCAAAGGTTTATCCGAAATCAAAATTCCTCCCGCATGAATACTCAGATAATTGGGGAAATCCTCCATCATTTTTCCATACCTGAGAATCAGTTTGGTGTATTCATTATCGCCTTGAGTTTTTAAATTCAAGACTAATTCATCTATTTCGTGCTTGGGCAAACCGAACACTTTGCCTAATTCTCGATACGCTGAACGATCTTTGAAAGTAACGTAAGTGGCTAAGAGACAGACATATTGAGACCCGTACCGTTTGAAAACGTAATCAATAATTTCGTCTCGTTCATCCCAGGAAAAATCAATGTCAAAATCGGGAGGGCTGGTTCGGTGCGGATTAATAAAACGCTCAAAATATAAATCTAATTCAATGGGATTTACGTCCGTAATACCCACACAATACGCCACAATGGAATTAGCTCCCGAACCTCTGCCCACGTGAAAATATCCCCGACTTCGAGCGTAACGAATAATGTCCCAAGTAATCAAAAAGTATGAGCCATAATTGAGTTCATCAATAATCCGCAATTCTTTTTCGATTCTCTGTTTCGCTTCTACATTTTGTTTTCCGTAACGATAACGATAGCCGTCCCAAGCTAATTTCTCCAACAATTGCGAATCATCCATTTTGGAAGTTGTAAAAAGTTGGCGATTTTTAGAAGTTTCAAACTCAAATTCAAAATGGCAGCTATTTAAAATCGAAACTGCATTATTAATGATTTGGGGATAGTCTTTGAAGGATTCTTGAATCTGAGAAGGCGACCAAAAAAAATCAGTTTCATCGGCTTGAGCAGTGACGGGCAACTTACTGAGTAGCGTATTTTTATCAATGGCACGGAGCAAGCGATGGACATTGAAACCCAATTTATTCAAGAAGGTGATTGGATGCAGTAAGACAAAACGGGTTAAGTTTTGTTGATGTTTCCAGAGGTGGTTTAAATCCTTAAAACTGATGCCAATCCATTGATTATCTCCCGCCTCTCTTATACGGACAAAGGGATAAATGACAATAGCATTTTTAAAAGTTGGAGCTTTGGCAGGAAAGGTTTTTTGAACCAATTTATATTCTGACATAAAGCCATTAATTTCTGAAAAACCCTCCGTATTCTTTGCCAAAGCCACATACATCAATTCATCTTCATTTCTGAACTCTACGCCAACCACGGGCTTAATTTCATGTTTTTGACAAAGTTTAACAAAATCAAATACGGCAGAAGTGTTATTTATATCCGTCAGAGCCAGACTTTTTATCCCAAAAGCCACGGCAGTTTCCACCAATAATTCGATGGAAATTGAGCCGTAGCGAAGGCTATAATAAGTATGACAGTTGAGGTACATTTCGTTTCAGTGGTAAATAGAAAATAATGAGTTTAACCAATTCTTTTCTTTCTGGAAATATCTACGGCACGACCCACCGCATGAACACCATACCAATCTCGTATATTATCCATGGCTTTATACAAAGGAGCGAGTTTAGCACTTTTGTCAAAAAGATTCAACTGTTCCATACCCCGTACCAACTTGGTAAACCGAACGCCCACCAAGCGAATTAATAAACGTCTGTCATACAGTTTTTCAAATAATTCCAAAGCATGAACAATCAATACATGATCCGCCGTGGTGATGGGAATATTCATTTGTCTGCTTTGCGTATCAAAATTGGAATACCTAATCTTTACCGCAATACAACCCGAACAATGTCCACTTTTTCGTAAGTCATAAGTCAATTGTTCCGTCATGGTGATAAAGAGCGCTTTTAGCAAAGCAACATCGGTAGTATCTTTTTCAAAAGTCATTTCTTTTGACATTGATTTTTGCTCTGAATAGGGAATCACGGGCGAGAAATCAATGCCATTGGCTTTTTCCCAAAGGGTTTTTCCCATCTTTCCGAAAGTTTTCTCCAATAGTTTTAGAGGCATTTGGCTGAGAGTTCCTACCTGTGAAACCCCCATATTTCTTAGCGTTTGAGCCGTTACGTTGCCAACCATTGGAATCTTCGCTACGGACAAAGGGGCTAAAAAAGAACGTTCGTTACCTCTCAGAATCTGTATTTGCCCAGCGGGTTTGGCTTCATTAGTCGCTACTTTCGAGACCGTTTTATTTTCCGAAAGTCCGAAAGAAATACTCAATCCAGACTCTTTTAAAATCTTTTGCCTGAGTTCAGTAGCAAACTTATATGTGCCAAAATACTTTTCCATGCCCGTCATATCCAAGTAAAATTCATCAATGGAAGCTTTTTCGACTACGGGAGCATTGGAAGTAATTATTTCCGTAATCATATCCGAATGAGTAGAATATGCTTCAAAGTCTCCTCTCAAGATGATGGCATCGGGGCATAATTGACGAGCCATTTTCATGGGCATTGCCGAGTGAACCCCAAATTTTCGAGTTTCATAACTACATGCTG
>JANPIG010000124.1:0-1781 GCA_031424875.1 Cytophagales bacterium | reverse complement strand
AAAATATCCTTCAAGAACGTCTGGAGCGACTTTATGGTTGGAAAACAGAAAAAGATTGGCAAGTTTGGATTCCTGGGTTAGTGCCTGCCATCACCGCTACGTGCAGAGCAATTGGTGAAGTTGGAGATTCTGTAATTACGTCAATTCCAGTATATCATCCCTTTCATTTAGCTCCAAATTATGTTGGAAGAAAACTTCAAACGTTCCCGATGATTGAGCAAAATAATCGTTGGACTTTTGATTTTGAAGCCCTTGAAAACTCAATTACAGAAGATACAAAACTGTTTATGCTATGCAATCCATACAATCCAGCAGGAACGGTTTTTACTCGTGAAGAATTAGAAAAATTATTAACCATTTGCCAAAAACATAATTTAATTATTTGTGCCGACGAAATCCATTGTGATTTGATTTTGGATGAAAATAAAAAGCATATCCCCATCGCCAGTTTGAGCCAAGAAGCTGAAAATCTGACGATTACGCTTTTGGCACCTTCCAAAACTTTCAATATTGCAGGTTTAGGTTGTTCCGTGGCAGTCATTCCAAACCCTGAATTAAGAAAGAAATTTGAAGATGCCAAAAACGGATTCTTCCCTCCGCTTCCACGACATTCTTTGCAAGCCGCTATGGCAGCTTATCGTGATTGCGAAGATTGGAGACAGGATTTAGTAACGTATCTCAAAGCAAATCATGATTATTTATACCATGAATTAAATGATTACAAAGGCTTGAAAATGATACCTTTAGAGGCTACTTATTTGGCTTGGATTGATGCCAAAGAAACGGGCATTGAGAATCTTCAAGAACAAATTTTGAAGGCTGGAGTTAGGGTAATGGACGGTAAAACGTTTATGGGCGAAGGGTTTATTAGACTAAATTTTGCCTGTCCAAAATCAGTTTTGGAGGAGGCTATTAGAAGAATAAAAATGGCATTGCTGTAATCTAAATTTGGATTCGTTGGTTTTGCGATTTTTTTGGATTTTATTCAACCTCTAATCCACCAAATTCTGTATTCTAACGAGTCCAAATTCAGAAATTATAGCTATATTATTTTCCAGATATAATATTACAACGTTGGTCTCCTCACAAATTTCCCCTTAGCCTCTCCAACAATTTTATTATTATCATAAATTAAATTACCTCTCAAAATAGTCGATTTAACTCTTCCAGTCAATTCCATTCCTTCAAAAACGGAATATCCTTGGATAGACACTGAATAGATGCGGAATAGGCTCTCAAACCAGTCAGAGTTCCTTCCTCCTCCACAATTTTAGTATAAGCCGACATGATTTCAGCCGTTTCGCAATGAAGACTTACCGAAATATAATCCTTCAATTCAGGAAAAAGGTCGATGGCTTTTTTGACGGCTCACATCACAAATTCAAAATGAGCAATATTATATTTTTCATCTTCTGGAATCATTAAAAAGTCCTTCTGCGAAGATGAACGCCCGTGCAAACCGTGTGAACCATAAAACATAAAAATCTTGAAAGAAGAAACCCCAAACTCCTCAATCAATAGTTCGATTTCGTTCAAAGGTTCTTTCATCATTGGGGCAAGATGATAGGCATAATCTACCCAAAAATTTCCCTCAGAAACTGATAAAACTTCTGGAAAAAATTCTTTATATGGTCCAGTTTTGTTCAAATAATACTGCCCTGTTCGCATTTAATTGAGGCTACACGTTACGCCTCCCATCGCTGCCGCTTTGCTTTCGGTGATGGCATCTTCCCCCAAAGGTGCATAAATACCCGTGTGCATGTGGGCATCTACCAATCCAG
>JANPIG010000123.1:0-1686 GCA_031424875.1 Cytophagales bacterium | reverse complement strand
AAGTCGGCATATCGGCATATTGAAAACTACATTTTCTAATTGATAATGTACTTGAAAAAGAAGGAAATTTAACGGTATTTTTTACACCTTTAATAATGCCACCAAACGTAATATCTCCGTCCGCTTTCAAATCCTTAAACTTATCAGTATAAACATTGGGTATCAATGAAAGTAGGTTCTTGAAAGAATTTTCGGGTGATGAATAAGTAAGATCTATAACGGTATTCGTAACATTTGGTTGAGCTACAGAACCCGAAAAATTTAGAATAAAATCGTTGATAGTCAATGAGTTATCTGTAAAAGTGTATTTATTGTTAGCTTGGTCAATGGTCATTTTCATATCAGCTGATAGCTTCTTATCAGTCAAATAATTGGTTCCCTCATAGTCAATACTGGCACTTTTAATGTCAGTTTTAGTAATCAAATCATAAACATCCGAAGCAATATCACCCGCACCTTCATGAGTAATACCTTGCAATGAAAGGTAAGCATTGGTCAATTTATCATCATAAATTATTTGTCCATTATTGATTTTCCATGATTGAATATTTGCCTTAAAATTACTTTTAGCATTGGTTTCCTCTTGCAATACTTGAAGAGAGTCTTTGCGATAAATATTATAATTAGATGACCCATCGTAGAGCGTTTTTATCAAGATTTTAGGAGATTCCAAATTAATCGAATAGATTTCGATTCTATCACCTGAAAGAATAGATTTTACATCTGCTGACACCGCAAACTCCTTTCCCTGTATAAGCGTATCATTCGCAAAAGGGGCCTTGCCCACCACCCCAAAGCCTGATAATGACAGAGTTATCTGCGGAAAATTTTTGAATACTGATAAATCAAAATTCTTATAGTAAACCGTAGCATTTATTTTCTTCTGAATTTCTTGATTAACTTTTGCTCGAATTTTATCCTTAAAAAAATAAGGAATAGCAAAGGCTGATACCCCTAAAAGGGCTATGAATGAAACAAAGATGATTAGGATTTTTTTCATGGGTTTTCGACAATTGTTTTCGGATTTTGATGTTCGGTTTGGCTGGTTATAAATTTCCAAACAACGAACAAAAAAATCCGAACATCAGAGGAAAGGTAGTTTAAATTACCCTAAAAATAAAAAAAGTACACATTAAATGCGTACTTTTTTAACGAAAATATTTTTTGAAAATTACCGACTTATCTCCAAAATCTCAAACTCCACCAAACCCGCAGGGGCTTGAATTTGAGCTATATCACCTACTGATTTACCAAAAAGACCTTTTCCAAAGGGTGAAGAATTGGAAATTTTTCCTGCCTTCAAATCCGCTTCTTCTTCTGAAACGATGGTATAAACCACTTCCATTCCGTTCTTTTTGTTTTTGATTTTTACTTTTGAAAGGATAGAAACCTTTGAAATATCTATATTCGTTTCATCCATCACACGGGCATTTGCCACCACTTCATTGAGCTTCATAATCTTTAACTCCAGCAAACCTTGGGCATCTTTTGCGGCATCATATTCCGCATTTTCGCTCAAATCACCCTTATCACGTGCTTCAGCAATTTGTTTTGCCATATCTGCACGACCTTGCATTTTGAGATATTGTAACTCAGAACGCAATTCGTCTAATTTTTCTTGGGTATAATACTGTACTTTCGACATGGTCTTATTTTTTAGTATGTTCTATTTTTCCTTTGAGTAAT
>JANPIG010000122.1:0-3182 GCA_031424875.1 Cytophagales bacterium | reverse complement strand
TGCCTGCAAAGCATTTTTAATGGTCTGGGAATCCTCTGAAACAGTTAACATCAAAATTTTAATTTCTGGATATTGTTGTTTTATTTTCCAAGTTAATTCAATGCCATTCATCACAGGCATCATTACATCTGATACAATAATATCAACCTGCTCTTTTTCCAAAATCTGCAACGCTTTTTGACCGTTTGATGCTTTTCCAACCAACTCAATATTGGGTATTGTACTGATTAATAGACTAATACTTTCTAAAAGAATTTGGTGGTCTTCAACAACAATTACTCGTTTTATATGTTTTTGGGGATTGTTCATGCTGAAATTTAAGCGTTTTCCTCTATAAAATTTATCAAAACCTTAATAATTTAGTTAAAGGCGAAACATTTATAATTATCGCCAAAATTAAGTGGATGAATATTTATAGGATTTAAGATTTATGACGGGTTGCGTAACCTTGAAGATTTCGAATTTATTTAAACCATTGATATTCAGAATGATTGTGAGTAAATTTTCATGCCTTTATTTTTAAAAAACACAATAAAATATTTTCCTGATAATAAAGGCTTTGAAAACGTTTGGGCTTTTGTATTTTTGTTAAAAATCAATAAAAATTATTTTGAAATGACTGAAAACGCAAAATCTTTCCTTTATGAATATCTTAATAATGCTTCACCAACGGGTTTTGAAGCTTCTGGACAACAAATTTGGTTGGATTACCTAAAACCTTATATCGATGAAACAATCATTGATACTTACGGAACTGCCGTAGGCGTAATCAAAGGCAGTTCTCCCTATAAGGTTGTCATTGAAGCACACGCTGATGAAATCTCATGGTTTGTAAATTATATTGACGATAATGGTTATATTTTCGTAAGAAGAAATGGTGGTTCTGATGCCGTTATTGCCCCTTCGATGCGTTGTAATTTACATACTAAAAATGGCATTGTAAAAGGCGTATTTGGTTATCCAGCTATTCATGTACGAGATACTGCCAAAGACAAAGCTCCAACGGTTAATGATATTTTTATTGATTTGGGCGCCGCCAACAAAAAAGAGGTTGAGGAAATGGGCGTACATGTAGGTACAGTTGTTACCTTTGAAGATGGATTAACCGAGTTGAATAACCGCTATTTCGTAGGAAGGGCGTTGGACAACCGTATGGGCGGATATATGATTGCTGAAGTTGCCCGGATGTTGAAAGAAAATGCCGTCCAATTACCTTTTACACTATATATTGTCAATGCAGTACAAGAAGAAATTGGTCTTCGTGGTGCTGAAATGATTGTGAGAAGATTGAAACCAGATGTAGCAATCATCACTGATGTAACCCACGATACACAGTCGCCCATGTATAATAAAAAAGAACAAGGCGATTTGAAATGTGGACTTGGTCCCGTGATTTGTTATGGCCCTGCCGTACAAAATAATGTTCGTGATTTTATTATTGAGGTAGCCAATACCAATGAAATTAAATTCCAACGCCAAGCGGTTTCTCGCTCAACGGGAACGGATACGGATTCATTTGCGTATGCAACTGAAGGCGTAGCCTCAGCCTTAATTTCCTTACCTTTGAAATATATGCACACTACTGTCGAGACTGTTTCAAAAGAGGACGTTCAGGCAGTAATTGATTTGATTTATCAGACGGTTTTGGCATTGAAAGGCAATGAAGATTGGCGGTATATTAAGTAAGAAAAGGTTATGTAATGTTCAATATTCAATAACCAATGTTCAATATTCAAGTAAGAAAACATACCGAAAATTCTATGAATATTGAACATTTTTTATTGAACATTGAGCATTAATTTTGAATAAAAAATGCAAAATACCCTCTCCGTTTCCTCTTTCAATTTAATTCTTTATGCAGCTCAACAAAAAGGAGCAGACATAGAATTACTTTGCCAAAAAGTTGGTAAAATGGTAAGGTTTGAAATAAATTTATTGCTCACTTCTAAAACCTATCATTTCTATCTTAACTTTGTGGTAAAAACCATCACTATAGGGTAATTAATTATTCCTTGTAGTTTCTAAACCAATTTAATGTTTCTGTGATTGCCTCATTCAGAGGAGTTTCCTTTAAATCTGGAAATATTTTTCTTACGTTTTTTATCATCCAAAATCACCGAGTTTTCAAATAGATACACCATTTCTTTCACTTCTTTCATCATGGACATAAAGATTCCTAAAACACTGAATAACCATTTTGGATAAACCTGAATTTTCTCAGGAGCATTGGCAGTTCTGGAAATTTGATTCAGAAAACCCTTCATTGTTGTGTGAATATAGCCTCCGTAATTATAGTTTTCATAAGGGTTTTTTAACCCTCTTTGCTTCAATCTACCTATGATTTCAGCTGCATCTTTCGTAAAAACCATTTGATGTGTAATATCTGTTCTAATCATATAGGGCAATGTGTTACCATTTAGTGCATTCAAAAAAACAGGCTTAATTCCTTCGTTTAGTACATTGGGACCAAAAAAATCTGGCAAGTAAACATTTAAAACTTTACACTTCCCCGCCTCAGCCGCTTCTTTAACATTATTTCTAATTCTACTCGCAATGCTCCTTTACGTGTACAGGGAATTTGTGGAGAATCTTCATGAATCAAAGGCAAATTGCCATAGTTATAAACATTTCTAGGAAAAATTATCATCGCCTGATTTTGTGAAGCCGCTTCAATAACTTTTTGTGTGGCGGTATCCATATTACCAAACCACTGATCGTAAGGGTAATTTATACCATGAAAAATGCAGGTTTTATCTTTCGAAATACGTTTTAAGAGTTCTAAATCTTGCACATCGCCTTGCACAATTTCAACAAAGAGATTGCCTTGAAAAAGATTTGAAGCTTTCTGTACATCACGTATCAAAACAGTAATTGGAGTATTTTTTGAGATGAAATTATCAGCAAAGGCATAGCCGATACTTCCCGTTGAGCCGAGAATTAAGATTTCTGATTTCATTTTCTTTGTGTATAATTACACTACAAAGTTTGCAGAAATCATAACAATGGTCTTTGACCAAAAACGCAAACAAATTGCTAAATACGAAAAAAATACTAATTTTTCTTTTCCTTCTCTCTTACTACCTCAATCTTAAAAGGAGGGTTATCAGAGGCATCTAAAAGAACATTCAATACATTTTTGATTTTAGCCAATAATCCTTTAGGACGATTAGAAGTATCAGATT
>JANPIG010000121.1:0-14770 GCA_031424875.1 Cytophagales bacterium | reverse complement strand
CGACCAAGCAGGCGAATGTCATTTGCAAGATTTTGCTTTTGAACACGGTGTTTCAAAAACTCGCACGGTTGAAGAACGTAATACTTTTGAACCCGTAGATTTAGGTCCATACATCAAGCTCAATATGAATCGTTGTATTTTGTGTTATCGTTGTGTTTTCACGGCTGACCAAATTACGGACGGACGTGTGCATGGGGTAATGAATCGTGGTGACCATGCTGAAATTAGCACCTACATCGAAAAGGCAATTGATAATGATTTCTCCGGAAACGTAATTGACGTTTGTCCTGTGGGAGCCTTGACCGATAGAACATACCGTTTTAAAAATCGGGTATGGTTCTCAAAACCAGAAGATGCTCATTGTGATTGTGATAAATGTTCTGGCAAAGTAACGCTTTGGTACAGAGGAGACGAAGTAATCAGAGTAACGGCTCGTAAAAATGAGTGGGGCGAAGTAAAAGAATTTATTTGCAATAAATGCCGTTTCGAGCGTAAGAAAACCTCTGAATGGACAATTGATGGTCCCACACTAATTGCTCGTAATTCGGTAATTTCAGCTAATAAATACGGACCGAAAACTATTATGCCAGCATTCCCGTTAAAACAAGCGGCTCAACAATATAAGCAAATTAATGATGAAAGAGATACATCATTTTTAGAGCCACAGAAACAGTTAAATTAATTTAGACATGAGCTATGAGCTATGAGATTTCAGCTTTTGAAACTCGTAGCTTATAGCTTATAGCTCATAGCTATATGGAAATTACATC
Organism: Cytophagales bacterium; assembly: GCA_031424875.1. Classification (GTDB taxonomy): domain Bacteria; phylum Bacteroidota; class Bacteroidia; order Cytophagales; family Spirosomataceae; genus Arcicella. Next base: position 14,000 of record JANPIG010000121.1, on the reverse strand, counting down.
AACATTATTTATTGCAAAGGCCGTTTACATTGTAGTAATTTTTGCTATTACGCTCGGCATTGCGGCTTATTCTACTTATTTCGAGCGTATCGTTGCGGCTTGGATGCAAGACCGTGTGGGTCCAGACCGTGCAGGTCCTTTCGGAATTTTGCAACCCCTTGCAGATGCCGTGAAGATGTTTATGAAGGAAGATTTCATTCCTGCACAATCAAATAAATGGCTTTTCATTGCAGGACCTTGTTTGTCGATGCTGACTGCTTTGATGACTTCGGTGGTTGTGCCTTTTGGCGATAAATTAGACTTAGGCAATGGCTTAATCATTGATTTACAAGGCATTGACGTAAATATTGGAATCCTTTGGGTATTCGGAATTGTATCTTTGGGCGTGTATGGCGTACTGATTGGCGGATGGGCATCTAACAACAAATATTCATTATTAGGAGCTATCAGAGCCGCTTCGCAAAATATATCTTACGAATTGGCAATGGGACTTTCAATCATTGCGGTTTTGATGCTTTCGGGTTCACTTTCTACCAAATCTATCGTAGAAACACAACAAAATGGGCATTGGAATATCTTTTATCAACCATTAGGATTTGTCATTTTCATAGTCTGTGCTTTTGCAGAATGTAACCGTACGCCTTTTGATTTGCCTGAATGTGAAACTGAATTAATCGGCGGTTATCATACCGAGTATTCTTCGATGAAATTAGGCTTTTATTTGTTCTCTGAATACATCAATATGTTCATTTCAGGAGCGGTAATGGCAACTTTATATTTTGGAGGATATGATTATCCAGGGCATGACTTTATAGTGAGTCAATTTGGTGGAAATGTAGCTACTTTGTTGGGCGTAGGAGCACTGATGGGCAAAGCCTTATTCTTTGTGTTCGTTTTCATGTGGGTACGTTGGACACTTCCACGCTTCCGTTACGATCAATTGATGGGCTTGGGTTGGACAGGCTTAATTCCCCTTTCAATGTTCAATGTAGTGCTTACGGGTGCAACGATGTTATTTACCGTAAATGATGGAGGCTCAAACTGGTACACAGTGGCAGCTTCGTGGGCGGGTGTTATCGTGATGTTGGGCCTAACATTTTTATACAACGAGTCTCAGTACAAAAAGAAAAAATTAGCAACGGCTTAATTCGAGCGTTAGAAAATATGAAGTTAAGTAATAAAACCAAAGTCTTAGAACAAGAAGAAATGACCTTCGCTGAGCGTATTTATCTACCTGCCATTTTGGGCGGTATGGGTACGACTTTGAAGCATTTTTTCTCTAAAAAAGTAACCATTCGTTACCCCGAAGAAAAGCGTTATTTGGGTCCTGTTTTTCGTGGAGAACATATCTTGAAACGTGATGAAAACGGAGCGGAACGTTGCACTGCTTGTGGATTATGTGCCGTAGCGTGTCCAGCAGAGGCAATTTCGATGGTGGCAGATGAGCGTAAAAAAGGCGAAGAGCATCTTTACAGAGAAGAAAAATACGCCAAAGTATATGAAATCAATATGCTCCGTTGTATTTTCTGTGGACTTTGCGAAGAAGCTTGTCCCAAGGAAGCAATTTTCTTGCAACATGATAAAATGGTAAAAGTTTTTGAAGACCGTTCAGAAGTAATTTATGGCAAAGATAAATTGGTCGAAAAAATGGATAATCGTTATTTGAGAGAAGGCTGGAAGTAGTTTTTTAGAGAATATATTATACATTAGCCGTCCAAGAGAATAATTAATAGTTTTATTAAACTATTAAACTCTCTTCTAAAAATAATAAAATACGTAATTAAAATTGGGAAATTGGAATAAATGATGGATCAGAGAAACCCCTCTAACCCTTAATCCCTAACCCCCAACCCCTAATAATGAACTTTTGGTATTTTCTTACAGCCTTGACGCTGCTTAGTGCTTTGATGGTGGTTTTGTCTAAAAACCCTGTGCATAGCGTATTATACTTAGTATTCACATTTTTCTGTATATCAGGACATTATGTGTTGCTGAATGCTCAATTTCTGATGGTGGTGAATATTGTGGTGTATGCAGGAGCCATTATGGTTCTGTTCCTCTTTGTGATAATGATGATGGATTTGAGCAAAAATACACCTGATTCCAAAACCACAATTACCAAAATTGCCGGAGCTGTGTTAGGCGGAACATTATTGGTAATTATTGTAGCAGCAACTCGTAAAATGAACTTAAAAGGTGCGGTGGATGCTAAGACATATATTGCTCAAACGGGTATGGTAGAAGGCTTGGGTAAAGTACTATACCGTGATTATGTATTGCCTTTTGAATTAGTTTCAATTTTGTTTTTTGTAGCAATGGTTGGGGCTGTGATGTTGGGGAAACGTGAGGCTGGAGAGCGTAATTTTTAGAATTAATCACTTTTATATTTAAGCAGGTTCTTTAATAAAAAAGCTCGTAAAATCATTTTTGCGAGCCTTTTTTATGAAAATATATACATTTTATTAAGATAAATAGTAGAAAAATAGTCTATGACTTACTTAACTCCTTTTTCAAAACTCCTCCTTTATTTATGCTTTCTATAAAAGTTATTAAGCATATTTTGACATTTACTTTCTATAACACAAACAGCCTTGTCCATAATTTTTATTATTTTTGAAGATAATTTATAATTAGTTATAGACTTAAAATTACTGTAAATACTCGACATGACACAAACCATATCCACCACCCCGCCCACTCGCAAGTTTTTGGGCGAAGAATTTGAACTTAGCACTTGGGAAAGTGTTAAACCTTTTTATGAAAATTTAGTAGCTCGTCCCCTCGAAAATGCTCGGGATTTGCGTAAATTCTTTGCTGACCGTTCTGAATTGGAAAGCTATCTTTCTGAAAATTTTGCGTGGCGATACATCAGAATGACTTGCGATACTGCCGACATAGAAGTGAAAGCCCATTTCGACCAATTTGTGGGTGAAATTCAACCTCAATTAGCGGAATATGATGATATTCTAAATAAAAAAACGCTTGAAAATCCATTTTTGAGTGAATTAACGGATTCTGGTTTCGACATTACAATAAGGGGTATGAAAAAAGCAAGGGAGATTTTTCAGAATGATAATATTCCGCTTTTTACTGAACTTCAAAATCTTTCAAGTGAATATCAGGCAACCGTTGGGGCAATGACCGTTGAGATTGACGGACAGGTGAAAACGCTTCAACAAGCTAGTGTTTTACTGGAAAATACCAACCGTTCCTTGCGTGAAAGTACCTATTTGAAACTGCAAGAAAGACGCTACCAAGACCATGAAAAGATGGATGATATTTTTAATAAAATGTTGAAAATACGCCACCAGATAGCGGTAAATGCAGGTTTTGTGAATTTTAGAGATTATTCATTTGCTGCCCTCAAACGCTTTGATTATAACCCAGAAGAATGTTTTAATTTTCACGAAGCTGTTGCTGAAACTATTGTACCCATTTTGAATGATTTGACTTTGGAGCGTAAAGCCGCTATGAAATTAGAGGCTCTTCGCCCTTACGACAAAGCCGTTGATACCGAAGGAAGACCCGCTTTGCATCCCTTTAATGGTGGTGAAGATTTACTGAACAAAACAATTGAGTGTTTCAATAGAATGTCTCCGTATTTGGGTGAATGTCTCCGTATTATGAAGCGTATGGGGCGTTTAGACTTGGAATCGAGAGTTGGAAAAGCTCCAGGTGGATACAATTATCCTTTGGAAGAAACAGGTTTTCCGTTCATTTTTATGAATGCTTCTTCGTTGATGCGAGACGTGATTACGATGCTCCATGAAGGCGGTCATGCGGTACATTCAATTGTTACCAAAGATTTGGCACTCAATACTTTCCGTAATTTTCCTTCGGAAGTGGCAGAATTGGCTTCCATGTCAATGGAATTGATTTCGATGGATAATTGGGACGTTTATTTTGACAACGAAGACGAACTAAAACGAGCTAAAATCCAGCATTTAGAAGACATCATCAGTACGCTTCCGTGGGTGGCAACGGTGGATAAATTCCAACACTGGATTTACGAAAACCCAACGCACACTATCGCAGAACGTACCGAAGCATGGTTACGCATATACGAGCAATTTTCGGATTCGGTCACGGACTGGTCAGGATTGGAAAAATACAAGGCTGCGATGTGGCACAAACAGTTACATATTTTCGAGTTGCCGTTTTATTACATAGAATATGGCATTGCCCAATTAGGAGCCATTGGCGTTTGGAAAAACTATAAACAAAACCCAGAAAAGGGCTTGGAGGGCTATTTGAACGCCTTAAAGTTAGGTTATACCAAACCCATGGGCGAGATTTACGCCGCTGCCAATATTCCATTTGATTTCTCAAAAGCACACATTGCTTCGTTGATGGATTTTGTGAGGGGGGAGTTGGAGATGTTGAAACTATAATATAGAAGCCAATCTATAAGTAGAAATGCCTCATATTTAGTCAGTATGCTTTATAAAGATGATGATGTTTCTAAAGAAAAATTATTTCGTTTTTCTTTAGAAACATCATCATCTTTATTATTGCCGAAATTGTTTATAGACTTAATCCCTCCTAAAAAACTGCGTAATCATAATCACCACTGTAGTAAAAATGGTACTACAAATTACCTTTAATAACACAGGGAAGAACAAGCCCCAGTCGGAAGCCTCTAATGAGAAAAGTACAAAATGGTGAATGAAGGTTAGTGTGCCGATATAAGTAATAAACCATGTTAAGCCCATGGAGTTTAGGCTCAATACTTGGCGTTCGTCATAGCCTCTTTGTGGAGTTAATAAAGTAATAATGGTGGGGCGTAAAAAGGCAATTAGAACCATGGCAGCGGCATTTGCCCCAATGGTATTGTAAAAAATATCAACAAACATCCCTGCTCCAAAAGCTAAACACAACAAGGTTATTAAACTAATTTCAAAAGGCAAAAGGGCGATAGCAGCAATATATACAAAACAGAAAGCATAGTTGAAAAGTACCAATTGTCTTACAAAGAAAATTTGTAATAAAAGGTAAAATACAAATATCAGAACTTGTGAAAATAAACTTTTAGAAGTCATTATTTTTTTATCTCTTTATTCTTATCCTCCAAATCTCGTTGCTCTTTCTCTAACTTATTGTTTATCACATAGACATAAGCAAGCGTATGAAAATTAGTGGCTAATTGAACGTCTATTTCGTGGAAAGTTTGGTCAGGTTTTACGCCTACTTTTTTCACATAACCAATGGTGATATTAGGCGGAAAAACGTAGTTGAAATCAGAGGTAACTACGGTATCCTTTATCTTGACTGTTTTATAGCGTGATACTTCGCCCAAATCAACCACATCAGGGTTTGTGCCTTTCCATTTTACCGAACCAATCTCATTATTTCGTTTCAATTTTGCCGAAACCGAATATTCAGAATGCAATATTGAAATCACTACTGAATAGTGTTCAGAGCATGATTTTATCTTGCCCACAACACCCGTTGAGGATATTACGCCCATGCCAGGAGTCAGTCCGTCGGCTAATCCTTTATCAATGGTGATGTAATTATTGAACTGCGTAGTAGTAAGATTTCTTACCTTTGCCACGACAAATTTGAACCTTGCTGCTACGGCAGAATCAGCCTTATAATTGACAATAGATTTGGATAATTGTTGAGCTTGTAATTGAGCTACTAATCCATTCAAACGACTATTTTCTGTTGCTAATTCAGTATTAACATCCTTTAAATTAGAGTATTCTCTGATGGCATTAGAAGACTTGAGAATCTGAGCAGCGTACCGATTGCTGGTATTAAACAAAATGGCATTGGGATAATTATTATACCCATAAAAAAACCATAGACTCAGTACCTCCAAAAATGCGAACAAAATGAAGGCTCGTTGTCTGGATATGAACTGAATGAGTTGATACATCTTTGGAGTAGTTTTAAAGTTAAAAAAGTTAAAGAGTTAAACAGTTAAATAGTTGAAAATGGATTTCACAACTCTTTAACTTCTTTAACTCTTTAACTCCTTTAACTCCTACGAAATAAGAATTGGCTTGAAATGGTCTAAATGCTTCAAAACCTCGCCTGTGCCACGTACTACGGCTCTCAAAGGGTCGTCGGCAATGTGGATTGGGAGTTTTGTTTTGTTGGCTAAACGCTTGTCTAAACCATGCAACAATGCACCACCGCCTGTGAGGTGAATACCGTTGTGGTAAATATCGGCAGAAAGTTCTGGGGGCGATACCTCCAAGGCTTTCATGACAGCTTCTTCGATTTTAGAAATTGATTTATCCAAAGCATAAGCAATTTCTGAATATGTTACCTTGATTTCTTTTGGAATACCCGTCATCAAATCTCGTCCACGGATTTCATAATCTGCGGGAGGGTTTTCTAATTCTGGCAAAGCCGAACCTACTTCAATTTTGATTAATTCTGCCGAACGTTCACCAATCAAAAGATTGTGTTCACGACGCATATAATCTACAATGTCACGAGTAAAAACGTCTCCTGCAATACGTACCGAAGCCTCGCAAACAATGCCTGAGAGGGCAATCACCGCAATTTCAGTAGTTCCACCGCCGATGTCCACAATCATTGAACCGTTGGGTTGTTCGATATCAATCCCGATACCGATTGCCGCAGCAATAGGCTCGTGAACCATATAAACCTCCTTTGCTCCAGCGTGTTCTGCTGAATCTTTTACGGCACGTTTTTCAACTTCCGTAATGCCCGAAGGAATACAAATAACCATTCTGTGCGAAGGTGTAAAGAAACGGTTGCCCGTGTCAATCATCTTTATCATACCACGAATCATCAACTCGGCAGCGGTAAAGTCAGCAATTACTCCGTCTTTTAATGGACGAATGGTTTTGATATTTTCATTGGTTTTCTCGTGCATCTGCATCGCCTTATTTCCAATCGCCAACACTTTATTGGTTGCTTTGTCAAGGGCAATGATTGATGGTTCGTCTACCACAATTCGGTCTTTGTGAATGATTAACGTGTTGGCAGTACCAAGGTCAATCGCAATGTCTGATGTCAGGAAACTAAATAATCCCATTTTATTGATTAGTTCTTTGTTAACTTAATAATTTTAAAACCTTAACGTTAGCGGTTGTAATCTACAAAAATCCATGCACTCTAAGCCCTCCTAATTTTTACTTTCTTATAAAAGTACAAAATTAAACATAATCAATCAGAATATATTGAAAGCTAATGGAAAATGTTTTGGATTTAGACCAAAGAATGAAATGAGAAGTCACAAAATGTTTCAGAACAGTTTTTTTGTCAATTTAGAATAGATTTGTGTATGTTCTTTGAAAAGGTATTCTATCTCAATAATTATTAATTCATGAAACTCTAAATCCATAGAAACATTAAAGGGGTAAAAATACATCAAATCAATTTTACGCCCCCCATAATTTATTTTCCACTTTTACTTGTATTATATTTTAAAATTTTCTATGTTTGTATATAATTAATCACTTCTTAATTCAAGGGCAAATAAGCCGCCAGCTTCCATTGTCCAATCTTTTCAATCATTTTATTTTTTGCTGTGCATACTGTTTAATTACAGCTTTGCTATTTTACTATTTGTATAATTTTCAACCTTTTAAATCATCAACATCATGAAAAAACGTATTTTTAACTACTCATTTTCAATAATTGCTACAGCAATTTTGTTATTATCCTGTAAAGAAAACCTGGGTTTAACAGATATTGAAAACACAGACCCAAATTCTCTCACAATTAACGAAGCTAAATTTTGGTTTGAGAAAAATATTACCAATAAATCGTCGGCAAGAACATCAGATAAAGATGACAAGAAACCTAAATGGGACAAATATTATGAAACTGACATGAGTATAGGGAAGGGTATAGTTGTATCTCTTGAATTTTCAGATCCAAAATTTCCTAAAATTGTTGAGGGAGATAGTAAAGTGAAAATAAAATATGACAGATGGTCTTTAATTTTTTCAGAAAATCATTTGTCTAAACTTTTGATGTACAAAACTAAAAAAGGTGAAATGCAAACCGAAGTTATTACAAGTATTCCAGATGATGATTATTTAGCAAAAAAATTGGGAGCTATTGAGAATAAAGATTTTTGTGGAAATATTATTGTAAGAGATTGGAACGGTAAATTTCTTAGAGGATATAGATATAAAAATGGAAAACGTATTGCAAATTTTTCTGATGCTGTGAAATCTGGACGTGTTGCAATATTTGCGTGTGGTCAAATTGATTGGTTTAGTGTTTCTTGTGGTGGCGGTGAATGTACTACTTCATATATGTACACTGAAACACAATATTGTAGTGAGTGTTGTAGTTCAGATGACAGTACAGTTTTTCCAAGTAATAGTGATTATAATACTTCTGGTAATCCCAACGGACAAGCAGGTTATACAGGAATCAGTACAACAGCGGCACAGAGAGAAGAAATATTGAACAATTTAATGTCTAATCTTCCATATCCACATGAAAATTGTACGGAAGAAAGAAATTGGTATAGAACACATTTTAGTCATGCATTGAGTCAAAAATACTTTACTGACAAAGTAAAAGATGCTTCACTCATTTATTTTTGTGATAATAGTCAAGATAATGATGATAAGAATGCCTTTCAGCACATGTATTGGAATGCCTTAATGGCAAGTGCCTGGGGTCATAATTTTGCAATAATGCTGTCTGATATGCATGAATGTCCTGGTACAGGAACATTAGGGCAAAGAAATATGGATCTTTATAATAATGGAGTAGGAGCTACACTTGGGGTCAACAATTCAAGCCTAAATGCAAATAGCTTAGCTTTAAAAGTATTTTTAGAGGTTAAAAATGGTCAAGGTAGGAGACTAACAACATCTGGAAATGCTTTAGAACAGACTACGGGTAGAGGTGAGTGTTTAAATAATTGATTAAATTATGGGAAATATAAAAAGATTCATTTACGTGATTGTAATTTCTATACTAATCACAGGAGCATATTATTAATTTTTTCTTCGAGGGTTTTATGATACCATTCTCATTGATGATTTAAGTAAAAGTAATAGTTATGTAGCAGAAGAGCCTTCACATTATATGGGCTACAACTTTATGTGGATTAAAATTGAAGGTGAATTATATGGAGAGGTTGACTTAGTTTTAAAGAAAAAATGTAGAAATGTAAAACATCCTACCTATCCAGATTTTAGGGATTCAGTAGTGTATCATTTTAAAAAACAAGGAAAGCTCGATACATTAATACATCAAGATTGTTATTGTGCCGTTCAATTTACGTTTCAAAATATTCCAAAACCAAACACAAAAGGGAAATTAAAAGCCAGAATTCATCTTGGGGAGTATTTTTAAACTAAATTCCTTTGTTTAAAGGTCAATATTACAATGATAAAAATCTATCCAATAACCAAAATTCTTATAGCTGTAATGTGTCTTGCAGTCTATTGTTTTTACTACAAATATTTCAGAGGATTCTATGATACAATTGTGATTGAAGATTTAAGTAAAAGTGAAAATTACTTAACTAAAAAACCATCACGCAATATGTACTATAATTTTAGATGGATTAAAATTGAAGGGGAGCTGTATGGTGAAACTACGCTTAGTGTGATAGGAATAGATACAAATAAATTGTACCCAAAATATGGTATTGACAGAGATACGCTTGCCATTAACCTTAAAAAACAGGGTAAATTTGACACACTTATCAAGCAGGATTATTATTCTGCGGCACAATTTCAATTTCAAAATATTCCCAAATCAACTACAAAAGGGAAATTGAAAGCTAAGATTCACGTTGGAAATTTCTTTTAAAGCAACGGTATTTGTATGAAATCTATTCGATAAATTTCCTAGTAAATTTTAACTTTAATCCTATCATGATAAAAATATATCCAATAACTAAAATTCTCATAGCCGTAATGTGTCTTGCAGGCTATTATTTTTACTACAAATATTTTAGAGGTTACTATGATACTATTGTCATTGATGACCTAAGCAAAAATGAAAGCTATGTGGCTGATGAACCTTCACACAATATGTATTATAACTTTATGTGGATTAAAATGCAAGGCGAGTTATATGGGAAAACAGATATAGTTGTTAAAAGGTACTGTAGAAATGTAGAACATCCTACCTATCCAGATTTCAGAGATTCAGTTGTTTATCATTTCGATAAAGAAGGGGAAATTGATACATTAGTCAAAGAAGATTGCTATTGTGCTGTACAATTCACATTTCACAATATTCCCAAACCAAATACAAAAGGAAATTTGAAAGTAAAAGTTCACGTTGGAGAATATTTCTAAAATGCCCAGATGTGGCACGGTCTCAACTAAATCCATCGCAAACCGTGCCACATCTCAATATCATCGTGATTTGCGTAACATTAGTAAACAATTCACCTAATTGACCAATCACCTACTCCCAAAAATAGCCGAACCAACTCGCACCAAGGTCGAACCTTCTTCGGCAGCAATTAAATAATCGCCTGACATTCCCATGGAGATTTCTTTTAGTTGGAGATTGTCTGTTGCTGGATATTTCGATTTCAATTCCTCAAAAAATGATTTCAAACCTCTAAATTCTAATCTTATTTGCTCTTGGTCGTCGGTATTAGTAGCCATACCCATTACGCCTACAATCCGTATATTTTTCAAGGCTTTAAATTCCTCTGAATCCAAAATTTCAAGGGCTTCTTCTTGTGATAACCCAAATTTAGTTTCTTCTTGGGCAATGTAGATTTGTAAGAGACATTCAATTGCTCGATTAGCTTTAAATGCCTGTTTATCAACTTCTTGCAAGAGTTTCAAGGAATCAATCGAATGAATCATAGCTACGAATGGAGCCATGTATTTTACTTTATTAGATTGTAAATGCCCAATCAGATGCCATTGTATATCTTTGGGCAAAACTTCCCATTTTTGCACCATTTCCTGTACTTTATTTTCACCAAAAATCTTACAACCTGCCTCATAAGCGGCTTGGAGGTCTTCAATTGGTTTAGTTTTTGTAACAGCAATTAAACGAGCTGATGTACCAGTTAATGAAGCGTTGATATTCTGTATATTTTGTGCAATAGCCATAATTTTAATGAGTTTTTTTTTACTACATAGATAGGATAGGGATGTTAAAAAAAGTCTTTACCACATAGTAAGGATAGAAAAGATAGTTTTTTGAGTAAATATTTTCTAACCTTTCTATCCTACCTATGTGGTTAATCATCAACAAAATTAACCTCAATTTTTAATAATTGTTGTAAATAAAAATCTTTAAAAAACGTTGTGCTTACCACATAGGTAGGATAGAAAGGTTAGTTTTTTAGGAAAGTATTTTCAAACTCTATTTGCTATCATTACTATCTTAACAATGTGGTAAACAAAAATAATTTGGAAATGATATTCATGGATAATTTATCAATAATTCTTCTAAATTTGTATTCCAATTTTATTTCACCAAAATATTTCAATTTTACAATAAATTCCTAAGTATTTATTGTGAATGAACCCATAAATAATCATTAATTCACACATGGAGTATAATCCTAATAGACAAAGCGAGAATAAACTCAAAATTGCCGTTGCGGTACTAACTATCTTAGCCACTGCCTTGGGCTTTTTGTATTTTCGGGAACGTCAACGAAATTATAAGGAAGAAGAAATTAGTACCTCACAAGCCAAAGAATTACTGCAAACCAATACGTAATTAGACTCAATTGAGAATCAATTAAATAATAAAATTGTTGAAATTAAGCGACTGGGAGGTAATATTGACGAATTAGTAAAGGCAAAAACACAGTTGCAAGCAGATAAAATTGCTTTGCAGAAAATGGATGGTTTTTCAGCCAAAAAGTATCAATCTAAAATTAAAGAATATGTGGTTTTGTTGGGGCAAAAAGATGCTCAATTGTTTACTTTGCGGAAAGAAAATGGAATATTAGCTGCTAAAAATGATTCGTTAAGTAAGGAAACACAGAATCTTTTGGAGGGTATTTCTTTTGCCCAAAAAGCCCTTAGTGATTCGGCAAATACTTTTACAATTAAACAAAGAGAGCTTGCCGACCGTGCCAAAGAAGCCGAAGCTCGCAATCGAGAATTGACGGATAAGGTATCTCAAGCGGCAGCGTTGCGGGCGGAAAGCATCAATAGTTACGCCATTTCGACCAAAGGAAAGGAAAGCGATGGGGGAGTTTATCGTTCTAAAAAAGTGGATAAGGTACGTATAACGTTTTATTTGCAGGAAAATGCCGTAACAACTCGTGAAGCCAAAACCATTTATCTAAGAATCCTTGACCCAAGTGGAGCAACGGTGGCAGACATGGCAACGGGTTCAGGGACGTTTATGTATAAAGGGAAAGAGACTACTTATACTGCCAAACAAAAAATAATTTACGATAACACACATCAGTCGGTCGAGTTTGTGTATAGTCGTGGGCAGGCATACAGAGAAGGCAAACATATCATTGAATTGTATGCTGAGGGGTATCTAATAGGAATAGCGGTTTTTGAGGTGAAATAGGGTAGGGGCGATTCTATGTATTCGCCCAATGATATACGGACACGGGCAAACACATAGGTTTGCCCCTACGGGTTAAATGCCAAAAATTTTGGGTACATTTCTAATTGTGTAGGTGATGTTTTGTTAATCGTTTTTCCATTCAAAACGACTTCATAATACTTCAAATACGCCTCAGCGGTATGGCGAATTGTAAAATTATCAGCCACATATTCCGAGCATATTTTATTGTTAAATCTATCAACGTCAAGTATTTGTGTAATTAATTCTGATTTCTTATTAGATAGAAATCCCACTTCTGGTGTTATTAGTTCGGGCAATGAACCATAGGGGGTTCCGAAAACTGGACAGCCCATATATAGGCTCTCTATAAGGGCAATGCCGAAGAGTTCGTGCCACAAAACGGGGAATAATAAGCCCTTAGAGTTATTCAGCAACTGATTCTTTTCTTCGCCACCAACCATTCCATAAAATTTTATGCTTGGATAAGGCGTAAACCGAAAACCCATCTTGATATTCAAGCGAGTACCTCCCAAAACTGCTAATTTATTGTTCGTTTTCCGAGCTACATCTATTGCCCCCTTCACATTTTTGAGTCGTCAAGAAGCCTTTGCTAAGAAGTGAAGGTAGGTTCTTTTTTGGGTAAATGTAGGTTTTCCGTAATCGTCAAGGTCTAAGCCATTATGTACATAAGCCTCTGAATCATAACGATTTGCTTGATTTTTCGATACGAAGACCGTATTTAAATCCAAGGTTTCACCATAACTCGGATTGCCTTGACTCATAACTATATACGGCTTCTTGAGTGTTTCTCGAGGTTTAAAATCAGTATGAACCACATCTATATCATCGGGAATTTGGTCATTGAAATGAATGGAGGGATTGTAAGGAATCAGTCGGGCAAAATCGCTGACAGATCCTGCTTTGCAAAGAAACGTAACCCGATGTCCCATTTGGACGTATTGTTTGCCCAACCAATAGACAATGCGTTCTGTCCCTCCATATTTGCTGACTGGCAGTACGGAATTACTAAAAATTAAGATATTCAAAGGTTTAATATTTATTTTTGGTATGATCAGTATTTAAAACTATAAAAAGTAGATGTCTTTAATTCACTCTAATCAAACTGCCAAGTTCTTCATCATTTTTGACGTGTAAATAGCGTTCAATTTCTTGTTGTAAATCTTCCACATGCGAGATAATTCCTACAATTCTGTTCTCTTTCCGTAATGATTTCAGCGTCTCAAAAACTACTTGTAGAGCCTCTCTATCTAAAGAGCCAAAGCCTTCGTCCAGAAAGAAAAAATTGTGTTTAGACTCTGTGAGGGTGTGAATATTGTCTGCCAGAGCCAAAGCTAATGACAAAGCAGCTTGGAATTTTTGTCCACCCGAAAGCGTTTTCAAGAGGCGTAATTGTCCTCCGTTCAACACATCTCGAACCCAAAAGCTATTATCACTACCCAGTTCTAAATGCAAAGTTTGGCGGGTCATTTTATGGAAACGAAAGTTAGCAACATTGAAGAGATTTTGCAGAT
>JANPIG010000120.1:0-5483 GCA_031424875.1 Cytophagales bacterium | reverse complement strand
TTACCCCCCCCCCACTACATTATATTAATATTAGAAAACAACATTTTGTGTGAAAATGAGTTATACAATCATTAATATTACGCAAACAACTCTTAAAACTTACCTTTCTATGCAAACTCAAAGACTTACCTGTATTATTGTGGATGATGAAATTGAAAGCACCGAAGTATTAGCCGATTACGTTTCTCAAATTCCTTATCTGAATCTTAAAAAGATTTTCCAAAACTCTACCGAGGCTTTGGCGTATCTTTTGAAAACCCCCACTAATTTATTGGTTACTGATATAACGATGCCCCAACTTACGGGCATTCAACTGTATGAGAGCATCGTTACGCAGGTGCAGACGAAGGTGATTTTTGTTTCGGGGTATGAAAAGGAAATGTATAAAGCTCTGCAATATTCAGCGATTGATTTTTTGCAAAAACCCATTACTGAAAAGCGATTTCAAGAAGCCGCTTTGAAAGCCCTAAAATTAGCCCAAGTAGATGAGAAAATATATGAGGCAATACCGCAACAGGTTTTGGAAGAAGCCTTGAAGAATTACGACAATCTTAGCCCTTCTGAAAAAAGAGTTTTAGACTTGATTGCAACCGACAAAACGTCTCAAAACATTGCTGATACACTTTTTCTTAGCAAAAAGACCGTACAAAGTCATCGGTTTAATATTAGAAAAAAACTTAGATTATTTTTCGACAACAATCTGGCAATAGTAGCCAAATTTTTACAAGAAAGGATAAAATAACGGTTAATGTAAAATTTAAGGGGTAATACTGAGTGTTTTTCAGAGGTACTACCTATTGACAATGCTTATAAAATCTTTATACCTTTGGCATAAATTAAGCCCCACCACAGTTTGACGACCGAAGGATGGGGCTTATGAGTCTTAATTTCAATAATTTTAACTCCATGCAAAGGTATGAAAAAGAATCATTTGCCCCGAACTCTTTTCAATATTATTATTTCACAAAATTCATCTTAATTTTTCACAAAATCTTAATTTTATTTCCAATGAAAAAGAAACTTTTAGTATTCTTGATGGTAGGCTATGCCTTTTCCACAACATTTATTAAAGCACAAACACTTGAATCAGGAATGAAGATTGAACCTGAACGACGGAAATGGGAAGTCGGGCTGGACATATTCAATTTAGTCAGTGCTTTTAGTAGTCAAAATGTTAATGGATTAGTCAATAATCAAAGCTATCTCATTGTAAGAAGATACAGTATGGATAAAGTAAAAAAATCTGCAATAGAGTTGAAGTTTGGAATTGTTAATCAAAATCAAAATACAACAGATAGTTTCAATAATGAAATATCAACGTTAGCACAAAACTATAATTTTGGTTTAGGGTATGAATTTCAAAATCAGAGCGGAAAATTTATGCTTTTCTATGGACCAAGAATTAGAGCATTAGTATCTGTAAATTCAACAGACCAAACTGTTAGAACGATAGTAAGTGGTTCTTACTCTGTATCTAAATCTGTAGGTTTCGGGATGAGTGCTGGTGGGTTTTTAGGAGCAAGGTTTTTTATCAACTCACGCCTTTCTATCTCGGCTTCTTCTAACATTGAAATTTATCATGATAATTCAAGGTCTATCACAAAAAAACTAAATTCTCAAACAAATGAACTTATTCAACAAGGAGAATCTGCCAACAGTTTTACTAACATAATTGCTGGATTTTCTGCCGTCCAAATAGGGTATCATTTTTAAATTTATTTTTAAAATGAAAAAGTGTTTTCTCCAAATGATATGTGCATTTTTATTTTCGTTTACAGCAATTTCGCAATCCCCGATTGTAGTGATTACAGCCTCTGGTGGGGCAGGATTTACTCAACTTGAACCCAAACCTTCTTCAAATTCTTATGCAGCACAAACAGCAAATATTCCGAGTGGAGCTACTAATATTTCTTATCAGTGGGTAGCTACAGGTGGAACCATAACTTTGGGAGCAACTGCTCAAAATTGTACAGTTCAGTGGGATAATACCTCTGATAACACTAATGCAAAAAGTATAAAAGTTACTTATAAATATACTTCAGGTACTCCTGCCACTACTACTACCCTTACAGATACAAAAACTATAACCATTAAACATATTGGTACAATTGGAAATATAGCCATAAATGGAACCACTGTTTCTACTGGCGGTACTTTTTCAAATCTTCCCTGCGGTACAAGTAGTATAACGGTCGCATCTGCAGTACCTGCAACTTTTCCTAACTCATCGATTGTTTACACATGGACACTTCCATCAGGTTGGACAACGGCTAACACAACTACTACTACAAATTCGATAAGTGTTACGCCAACCCCTTCGGGTGCGGGTAGTGTAAGCGTATCTGCCAGAAGGAGTGATGGGATTGTTACTCAGTCAGCCACTGTATCAGTTACACGTACAACTGTTGCTTCAACAGCACCAACAATTAATAGTTTTGGCACAGCTCAAGGCACTTTAACGGGTGCCAGTTTGTTATGTTCTAATACAAATTTTACAAATAGTGCCTCGGCTAATGCCACAGAATACCGTTGGACAACTACGGGTGGAGTGCGTGTAAATGGATTAACATCTGCAACAGTTACAGGGACAACTTCACCTACAGTTTCTGCTACTTCTGATGGTACGATTGCGGTGCAAGCCTTTTCCGTTGCGTGTAATAATGGGTCTAATTCGGTTCCTTATACAATCGTACATGGAACACCAAATATTCCTTCCACTACGTTGAACGGTAGCCCTTTTTCGGGTTCGGCATCTATTTGTCGAAACACAAGTCAATTATTAGCTGCTTCAGATAGCCGTGCAACGAGTATAGTATGGTCTGTTTTGTCTGGCTCAAATGTGAACTTGTTTACACAAAGTAGTTTCTCTGCGACAATTAATCCACAAAATACTGGCTTTGTTAGTATCAGAGCTTCAGCAACAAACTGCTTTGGTAGTAATAATGCAACCATGAATTTTACAGTAAACAGTTGTGGGGGCTTTAGAATAGCACAAAACCCTGCCACTACGACCCTAACTATGATTATGAATAATCCTGATGATGAAGTGGACGATTCTACACCCGATAAATTCAGTCTTTTGAATGGAAAAGGTATTGAGGTTAGGACTGCAGATGTAAAAGAAATGATTAGGAGGAAACAGTTGAAGGATGGAGACAAAATCGAATTTAATGTATCAGACTTAACACGTGGAGAATATTATTTACACTCGTTTACCCCAAACAATCCAGATAAGGATAAGAGACTTGAAAAACTTAAAGTTATTTTACAATAGAATAACGACATATTGCCTTTGTGAGTAGGAATTATTCACAGAGGCATTTTTATTTTAAAATATCCCAGCCAAATCTTAAAATCAAAGCAAAAATCACGAATAAAAAGAAGGTTCTTACAAAGGAATTGCCTTTCAGAATTGCCATTTTGCTGCCCAGATACGAGCCCCCCATATTGCAAATCATCATGGGAATGGCGATTTCAAACTGTACGTAGCCTTGGGTGAGAAAGAATCCCAACGAAGCAACGTCCGCAATGACATTGACGACTTTTGACACTGCCGAAGCCTTCAAAAAGCCGTAACCAATGATACTAACAAAGCCAAAGACCAACAAACTCCCCGTGCCTGGACCCACAAAACCGTTGTAAAAACCCGCCAATGAGCCAATCATTAGACCGTAAAATGGTACTTTGCTGAGGTCGTGTTTTAGGGTTTCATCTTGTCCTAAATCTTTCTTTTTGAAAGTATAAATGGCAATGGCGGTCATCAACACTAAGATGATGGGTTTAAGGATTTGTTCTTCGATTAAATCAGAAATTTTTGCTCCCAAATACGCCATCACGCCCGCCCCAATACCTGCGTATATGACTGTCCGCCAAGGAATTTGTACTTTTTTGGAATATTGATAACCCGCCACAGCCGTACCCATAAAAGACGAAAAACGGTTCGTTCCGATGATGCGGGGAATGGCAAAATGAGGATAAAGAATAAACAAAGCTGGTACTTGCACCAAGCCGCCTCCCCCCACAATAGAATCCACAAAACCCGCCAAAAGAGCCGCACAGCACATTAATAGTAAATTGTAATCCATGTATTTAATTTAGTGATTGTTGAGTTGTGAGTTGGTGATTTTATATACGTGCAAAACTAAAAAAGAATCCCCCAAATAAACATATTTGGAGGATTCTTTTTAATTTTTCTAACATCAAACATATTGACTTTTCACGTTTTCCTTCACAAGAAATTCCTTAACGGATGTCCAATGGATATTTTGGTAACGGTCGTTAGCATGAACGTTTCTTTCCGCTCGTCCTTCCATCATGTCTCGCATATATTGCATTCCCTGCCAAGCGGGATAAAGTTCTTTGCTATTTTTACCAAAAAACTTAGCCACATTTATAATTGTATTAATTAACCCGATGCCACCAGGTCTAAACAATCCAAAATCAAAGCCCGTTATATCAGACATGATGTTGCGTACATCATGAGCATTCACACTATCCCCTGCAATTCGTAAATATCGGGGCGTATTATCATCCAGAGCCACATTAGCAGTAAATTTAGCTACATTGTAAGTAGTGGTTAAATCCATTTTTATGTTTGGATTCCCCCAATACAAAATCCTTTTAAACTTGAATAAAATAAGCGGCATTTCGGCAGTGAGCATATCCATAAACGCCCCGTTGAAAATGGTAGTTACTTTTATAGGAACATTCTCTAAATAGGTATGAAATTCTCTTCGTAAATCTAAATTTCTATTTTCCCCATGAACTAAATTAGTAAAATCAATTGAATAATCACTGGGAATGAATCGAGGAACTTTTGCCTCAATGGCGGCATCTAAGAGGGTTTTCTGTGTATCAATAATAACCTCTCGCAGTCCAGAAAGGGCAGAAACTACACAATCAACATCGTTGCAAGCATTGGCGATTTCGCCTTTATTAGTCATATCAACCACGAATATTTTTACACCTTTTTGTTCAAGTTCAGCAATCTTTTCATGATTAGTTTCTCGGCGAACTATTGCTCGAACCTCTACCCCTTTTCCCAATAAAGCATTCACTATTTTATTACCCAAATTACCCGTAGCTCCTGCTACCAATATTATTTTATCCATTTTGAAAGATTTTATCGTTGTAATCTAAACTTGAAAGCCTTCAAAGTGTTTGTTTAAGGGGTTTTAAATTTGGATGATAAATTTTGTGTAAGTTGAGGGAAGGGTATTTAGCGTACGCTAACGTGTTACCTTTTGGTGAGAATATAAGGCAAAAAAAAGTCCCTATTAATACTTTTCATGGGGACTTTGAAGGTTTATTTATCTTTATAATTTCATTAAATCAAAATACATTGCTCTTGTATCTTCGTCTTTATCCTTATCAGTCATGAAGTTAAAACCATTCTTTTCATAATATTTGATTGAGCCCTTGTAGGCATCAATGGTTAAGAACTTTGCTCCCGTTGGATAATTACCAAAACCTATAAAATTTTT
>JANPIG010000119.1:0-5830 GCA_031424875.1 Cytophagales bacterium | reverse complement strand
ACCAAAATGTATGGATTAATAATACCTGCTACTTTGCGTCTTCTTGGAAATAATAAAGATTCCCCCTTCATGACCAAGGCATCGGGATTAAATGCCATTTCGCAGTCAGGTACATAGATAGTTTTGGCACTACCCATGGCTTTGTATTCCTCTTTTTCAAGGTAAATATTTCTTAAAATTGCACCAATATTGCTTATAATAACTTCGTGATTATCACTCTCCTGATTTGGTGTTGCTTTAATTTCCCCATTAATATATTCGAGAGTATATGGTTCATCTGCCATTTCTTCCAAAATGTCCCAATATTCCTCTAATGAAGCGGGTATGTAGATGACTCGTTCTTCCTCTAAACGTTCCATGATACTTTCAGAAAGACTTACTACGGTTATCATAATGTTATTATTTTTTGTAAAAATAAAGAAATAATGCTTACAAAAAAATCCCCAACGAAATGATTTCATTGAGGATTTTTATTCACTAAATCAACCTTAATCTCTATTCTCAATCTTATTCAAATCAACCTTTGCTTTTTTACTATTCAAAGAATTAATCCAAGCGGCAATTTTTAAAACATCTGCCTTTGGTACGTGGCTCATGGGTGCCATTTCGGTAGCGTATTCGGGCCAATTGGAAGGCTGTGGCTTATAAACCAATTCCAAAATTTGTTCGTTGCTGTAATTCCTTTTGGCAATGTCAGTATAGGAAGGTCCTACCACTTTGGTATTTTCATTATGGCAAGCTAAACAGGCGTGTTTTCTCAACAAAGCATTGGCTTCCTTGGCGTTCACCACGAAATCTTTACCTCCCATAACTTTCTCTTTTTTTGTGGCAACATTCACTTCTTTTGTGGGCTGGATTACTGGAAATGACACTTTTGCTAAATCCCCGGTTGGAATTTCATTTAAAGTATAGTAGGCTATATCGTGCAAAAGGGGTTGTCCTTCATCGTTCAAAAGTCCTGCTGCCATCACTTGATGAATGTATCCCTGACGAATATTATCCATCACCAAACGTACTTTCATACGGTCTTCTGATACAATTACACCTCGCAAAGGAGTGTTTTGTTGATTGATGATAGGGCTACCGTATTGATGTTGATATTTGTAAATGAAACTTTTTAATTCATAATTACCCAAATTTTCTGCCGTTGCTTTATTGACTGGTTGCGTAAATTCTATTTCAAAACCATCAGGGCGGGCAGAAACGGTTTTCATTTCAAAAGGCGTTCTGCCGTTCCAAACTAAGCGCTGCAGACCGAATAAATCTTTGCCCGTAGAACCCCACCCTCTGGAAGTTTGCCCTACGAACATCGAACCATCATTACCCCATCTTGCCCTTAACGTTCCTGATTGAAAACCTTCTCTAAAGGGATAACAAGCTCCTTGATACTTGCCATTTACCTTTTCCAAAGTCATTCGCATGGCTTTTGATTGCCCTTGGTCATAAACAAAATACTGCCCTCCGAAAGGTCCAAATTTACCATTGGTTTCATCCTCAATCATATCAGCTGTCGATATGCCCATCAATGCATGAGGAAACCAAACGGCTGGTAATTTCAGAGATTTCATTTTCTTGGCGGCAACAAACATAGGTTCACCCGTGTCAGGAATATCGGCTCGGGCGGTTAATTTCAAAGGAGATTCGGGTTCTTTAGTCCAATATAGTCCCCCCGCATTACCCGCAAAATCACCTTTTTCGAGATGGGTTATTCTTCCAGAACCTACCCAGTCGCCTTGATTTTCACCATACAATACGTCTCCGTTTGAATTGACCGTAAAGCCTGCGGGTGAGCGTAAACCCGTAGCAATGGGTTCGAGGCTACCGTCTTTTTTAATTTTAACTAACCACCCTCTCCACTTGGCTAATTTGCCTTCACCATAACCCACCCAAGCCACATTGAAGGTCAAATACATATCACCATTTTTATCAAAGATGGGTCCGTAAGAGTATTCATGATAATTTCCTGATAAATCCCAATTGGCTACTGATTCATAAATATCTGCTTTTCCGTCGGCATCAGTATCAATTAGTTTGGTCAATTCGCCTCTTTGTGTACAATAAAAAGCGCCATCCCGATACGCCAAACCCAATGCTTCGTGCAAACCACTGGCAAAAAGTGTATAACTTGGCTGTGTGCCGTTGAGTTGATAAGGGTTTTCAATAATCCAAACCTCTCCCCTGCGAGTACATACGCCCAAACGTCCGTCGGGCATGGGGGCAACACCACCAATTTCCAGTTTGATGCCGTCCGGAATAGTGATGGTTTTGATTTCGTAAAAATCCTCTTCGGTAAGAGGTTTCGGTTTGGTTTGAGCAAAAGTTTGTACTCCCAAAAAACCGAACATTAATGTTAATATGAATTGATATTTTTTCATGTTTATTTTAAAAAATCAAATGATATGAAACTTCTTTTAAACCGTTCAAAGGCATTAATAATTGCTTTTTGCCCTTGCTTTCACGCATGATAATTTTATTGGTTTCGGTTGGGAATACTTGTACATAATAGCTTTTATTGTCTATTGCATAACGATTGGTGGCTACTTCGGCAATGTCTGAACCTTCAGCGAGTAGAGCATACAAGAGTATATTTGCCGTATTTTCTCCTTCAAAAACCAGATGTCTATTAATACCCACAGATTCATCTAAAGGCGTACTTATATCATTGACCTTCAGACCTTTATATTCATACATAAAATTTGGGTAAGTATATTTTCCACTAAAATTAGCGTGTTTTTCCAATTTATAACCCTTATATTTTAAATCACTTTTCAGCATCGAATCTGGAAAAGCGGTTTCTGGATTGAGCAAATATGCTAAAGGAAATTTATCATTTGAATTAACAGCAAGTCCCAAGGGTTCTGCCGTTTGAGGCTCTCCTCTTTCGTGCCACATTTCAGTGGTGTTCAGAAATTTCCCTCTCCACAATTGTAAAAATCCTCCTTGATTCAAATCATAGGAAAAATTTAATCCGCTGGGCATTCCTACGTTGATGGCATGGGTTTTCTTTTTGTTTCCATACATCACAAACGAACGCTGACATTGCGTTTCATTATTTGCTTTCACTTCCACCAAAGGCACGGGTTCTGGATCGAGCAAAGAAGTTCTTTCCGTAATGGATTGTGGTTCAGAATGGTCTTTTTGGATAAAAATTCCTAAATTATTTGGTCTCCACGAAAAGTTTTTAACGTATTTAATAGAATAAGTATGTTCTCCAATCGCCAATCTTTTAATAGCTTTTCTGGATTCGGGAGCAATAGACCAGCCTTTCAGCAGCGTATCGCCATCAATCAACAAAGTGCCATCACCATTCCAAATGGCAGAAATCGTATAATTATCTGCTTCTGCAACGTTGAACTTACCATCAAATTTTACCATAAATTGTTGTTTTGCAGGAACAATTTTTTGAGTAGGTTGATTAATGGTTCCCTTATCAATTAGGGTAGCTTGTTTAGTAATATCATTTTCTTTGGATTCATAATATTCGTATTTGGCTGGACTGAAAGTAATGGTGGGCTTCTCCAAAACTTCATAACGAATATTTTTTAAAGCTACTTGACCATGGTCGCCCTGAATCATAATGGGAGCTTTTGCCACTTCTTGCATAGAAACTGCACCACGAGTTACGCCCAACAGTTCAACATTTTGATGAAGCAATATTCCATTCATCACGACAGAATTTATCCGAGCATTGGTTAATTTTTTGCCCGAAGCATCAAAGGTTGGGGCTTTGAAATCTATGTCAATATGATTCCACAACCCAGGAGCTTTCACAGCACTTTGGCGAGGAGCGTGACCTTCGTAGCCTTCGTTTCCCTTACCACGAGTTTCATCCCAACGGTGATATATGGCACCACAGTCGCCATCAGTTATGGGCGTTTTCAACCAGGAATCATACAATTGAATTTCGTAACGGCTTTGAAGGTAAATACCTGAATTTGAACCTTTTGGCAACATAAAATCCATGGATAATTTAATATCTCCGTGTTCGAGATTAAATTTTAAATCATCAGTTCTTTGATACTTCGCTCCTTTTAAAGTGCAAAATAAAACTCCTTTACCAGGTTTTGAAGTAAGTGTGGGAGAATTGAAATTACCCGAAACATCGCCCTCAATAGTCCAGTTGGCACTTGGATTATTGAAAGCACTTAAATCTTTAAGAGCAATTTCAGTTTGGGCAATTCCAGCCATGGGCAAAAGGAAAAATAACAATTTTTTGAACATTTTTTTGAATTTTGAAAAGGAAAAAATTAAGTAAAATTCTAATTATAGAAAGCAAAAAATATCTTAATTATACCTATTTTAAAATATAGATTAACATTTAAGTAAGCATTTAGGTTAAACTATGCATGAATGCAACGATATCAATTAAAATTATGCAGAAAATAGAAGACATTTTAAATACATTACACATTTTTTTCCTTTCAGAAAAAACGAAAAAAAAGAGTGAGACACTTATTATTAAAATTGCTATTGCCAGCTTTATCATTCATTCATTAGTGATAGGCTTGGTCGATTTTAAAATTTTACAAGTAAATGATTCTACTGGATTACTCCGAAATCCAATTGTGGCCATTTATACGCCTTTTTCATTTATTTTAATTTACGAAGTATATTTATTAGTATATTACCTGCCAAAATCTATAAATAAATATATCGGCAAGCAATACGAAATCATTACTTTAATATTGATTAGAAGGATATATAAAGATTTATCAAAAATAAAATTTACGCCAGATTGGTTTGAGATGAAAGGAAATCTACAATTCACCTATGATATCATTGGTACTATAATTTTGTTTTATTTAATATTTTATTTCTATAAACTCAATCAGAAAAAGGAGGAAAAAGATAAAGATGAAAAAGCTACGCTCACGCCAGAAATGGCAAATTTTGTTGAAACAAAGAAAATTATAGCCACTTTTCTGGTGCCTATATTATTGATTTTGGCAACTTTTAGTTTTGTTAGTTGGATTTATGAAAACTTTATCACAGTTAGTGAGATAGTAGGGTCAATTAGGGATATTAATAAGATATTTTTCGAAGAGTTTTTTACAGTCTTAATATTAACCGATGTGCTGTTGTTATTAATTTCTTTTTTTCATACCGACCAATTCAGTAAAGTTATCAGGAATTCAGGTTTTATTATTTCTACTATTCTGATGAAATTGTCGTTTGGCATTGATGGTTTGTTAAATACAGTCATGGCAGTTGTAGCAGTACTTATTGGCGTAATTCTTTTGAAAATTCATAACCAGTATGAAAAATTAGAATAAATATGTGGCCATCAAAATATAATAAAATTTTATGTAGGTCACTTAACATTTAGAGAAATTGTGATTTTTAGAGGTTAACTAACATTGAAAATTTGAGGAATATGTGGTTGTGAGGGAATAATTTTCGCTCTAATTTTGTTCTTAAAGAAACAACAAAATTATGGAAGCTAATCATATTAAATTAGACGTTGGACACAGTAAAATCATGGCAATGTCCAAATGCCTTTGCCCACAGTGCCGAGAAGGGAGAATGTTTAAATACCCGATATCGAAAATTAATAAATTTGCGGAAATGAATGAAAACTGCCCCGTTTGTGGCTTGAGATTTGAAGTTGAACCTGGGTTTTGGTATGGTGCTATGTTTGTAAGTTATGCCAACACTATTTTCCTTTTAGTTATTTTGGGTGTAGGAATGTTCTATATTTTTGATAATCCTTCCACACTCTTTTACATTATCGCTATTACGATTGCATCCATTTTATTTGTGCCATTTAATTTCAGAATTTCACGGTCGGTTTTTTTACATTTATTTGGGTTTATAAAATATAGAGGAGCAA
>JANPIG010000118.1:0-4732 GCA_031424875.1 Cytophagales bacterium | reverse complement strand
TGGTTTTTAGATAGAAACTATGATGATTGCCTGCATGAAGTGCGTCAGGATTCAGTCAGAAAACTACTGTTTATTGATAATATTCCTACTCTAATAGATATTTCAGAACAAAATAATTATTTGATAGTCAAGGTATTAGTGGGGAAATCTTCTGAAAATGAAATTGTTGAGTTTGTAAAAGAATGGTTTGATATTGACCGTGATTTGACCGATTTTTATCAATTATTGGGTCAAGATTCTGAACTTGCTTATATGAATTTAGACTATAATGGTCTTCGACTTTTGGGAATTCCTAATTTGTTTGAAGCCCTCTGTTGGTCAATAATTGGGCAACAAATCAACCTTACTTTTGCCTATAAACTCAAAAGGAAAATAACGGGAGAATTTGGTACAAAATTGACTTACGAAAATAGTGATTATTACCTTTTCCCAAGTCCAGAGATTGTGGCAAATCTACAAGTTTCAGATTTGATGCCTATGCAGTTTTCTACTCGGAAAGCAGAATATTTAATTGAGATTGCTAAACAATTTGTTTCTGGAAATATTTCAAAATCCAAGCTTGAACAAATGAATACGCCCGAAGCTATAAAAGCCCTCGTGAGCATTCGTGGAATAGGTGAATGGACAGCAAATTATGCCTTGATGAAATCCTTAAAACGCTTAGAATGTGTAACTTACGGAGACGTAGGCTTATATAATGCTCTTTTTGCCATAAAAAGTTTTCCTAAACGCCCATCCCGTGAACAATTAGACGAATTCTTTGGAAATTTCAAAAACTGGGAGGCTTATACCGTTTTTTATTTGTGGCGAAGTTTGGCAGTTAAAAAATAAATATTTTAAAAACTATCTTTGTAACTTAACAATCTCAGTGCCTTTGTGCCTTGTTGCCTCTGTGCCTTAAAATAAATGAAAAAAACCTTCCTTGCTCTTTTGATTAGTTTCAAAATTATTATTCCCACATCAGCTCAAAAGTTTGAACGTGATAGCACTTATCGTAAAACTCCTGTGGTGGGTTTTATCGCTCCTTTGGTTTTAATTGGTGGTGGAATAGCCGTTAATAGTGATGATTTCAAACAGAAGCAATTAGATTATAGACAGAAAAATTTCTCAGATTTCAGTAATAAGATTGATGATTTAATGCAATTTGCTCCGCATGGTGCGGTGTTTGGCTTAGACTGGATTGGGGTGAAAAGTAAACACGGTTTTGGTGATAAAGTGGGCTTAATGCTCACAGGGGGCATTATTATGTTAGGAAGTGTGAATGCCCTCAAATATACTACTGACCAAATTCGCCCTGATAATTCGAGTGCAAATTCCTTTCCTTCGGGTCATACTGCCAATGCTTTTTTTGGGGCGGCGGTTTTGGCGGAGGAGTATAAAGATCAAAGCATTATTTACCCCATTGCGGGTTATACAGTGGCAACGGCAACGGGTGTTTTAAGAATTTTAAACAATCGTCATTGGGCATCGGATGTGTTGGTAGGGGCAGGAATTGGCATACTTTCTGCCAAAGCCGCTTACGTAGTTTATCCATGGTTGAAAGCGAAAATAGGAGGGAAGCACGCCCCTAAAAATGTGGTTTTTATGCCTGTGTATGATGGTATCACTACGGGTGGGAGTTTGGTAATTGGGTTTTAAGGTGTGTAAAAAAGAACTTCCCGAAAGCCATAAACCCACAAGGGATATATTTTCGGAAAGTTTTTATAAATATACAGCAAATGATAGCTGTGTTACGTTTTATTCAACCACCAGTTTCCTAATAAAAACCCCCTCCAAACCCCTAAAACTAACAAAATAAACTCCTTTTTGATAATTAGTCAGAGGAATTTCTTTTTCTGTAATTTTCTTAATTTCTTCTTGAAAATACTTTATCCCTCGTAAATCTGTAATGGTTAACGTGCCACTCATGGGTTGGGCAAATCTTAGTGTTACTTGCGTGTGAGAAGGATTTGGAAATAGATTTGTGCCATCCAAGATTTCCTGTTCAGTGGATAAAATTGCCGTTGTTTGTGCTTTAACAACTATAAAATCTGATTCTGTTCTATCGCCATAAGCCTTCATACGGTAAGTGTAATTAGTTTTTTCTTTCAAAGAAACGTCAGCGTATTCTGTTTTGGTAGCATCTAATTTGGCTATTTCTACGAAGGGTTCTGAGTCCAAAATTCTTCTCTCTAAAATATATTGGGTAACATTGGGAACGGCTTTCCAAGCAACTTTCAAGGCATCATAAGACGTTGGAATAACCGTCATTTCGGGTGTTGCGAGTATGGCAGTTGTTTTGCCATCAATGCTTACGTAAGACGATTCTGTTTTATCACCAAATGCCTTAATACGATAACTGTATGTGGTGTTTTGGGTCAAATCTTTATCAATAAAACTCAAAATTTTTGGCTCAAAATTTCCCCATTCTTTAAAGTCTTGTCCAGGGGCTTTTCTTTCCAAAATATAGAAAATTGTATTGGCAACGGGCTTCCATTCTAACTTTAAGGAATTATAAAAAAGAACAGTCATAGTCAATTCTGGACTGGCTAATTTAGCAATTGTTTTTTGAGAAATCGTTGTGTAAGGCGATTCTGTAAAAGCACCAACAGCCTTCACTCGATATTCGTATAAAGTATTGTCCTTTAGAGTATTATCTGTAAAATCCAAAACTGTATTGGCTACTTTCGCTATCTGTTCAAAGGCATTTGTGGTGGTATTTTTTCGTTCCACTACATAACTTACCGCATCAGTAACTGCTTTCCATTTCAACTTAACAACATCAATATAAGTAGATTCGCTCTGCAAACTTACTGCCTCTAAAGCCTTGGGCGTTTGGGCTTGAACACTGGCGTATTCAGACTCTAAATTATCAGGCGTAATGGCCTTAATTCTAAAAGTGTAATTGGTACTCCCTAATAAATTATCTGCCAAAAAAGTAGTCGTTCCTTTCGGGAATGTTTTCAAAACTGAATATTTATCAGCGACTAAGTCCTTGATTTCCAATTGGTAAGTAGCATTGGATATTTCCTTCCACGTCAATTGTATGGCAACTGCCGTTTGTATTTTTGCGGATAAGGTTGGTGGATTGATAGGGTCTAAAATGGATTGTTTCGTAAATGAAAAAGCATTCATTCCTCGCTGATTTTTCAGAAATGGTCCGCCAAAAATCCCTCTTAAATCCACTGGATAATTCAATGGATAATAAGCTGGTAAATATGTAACACTTTGCGGACCTGAGTATCCCGAAGCTTTAATGATAATTTTATTACCTTCAGCCCTGCCAGAAAGCACTTTGTCTGTAGGGTTATTTAGGTAAATATAATCTTTCATAAAATACTTTCTGGCTCTACCATCGTCTTGGTTATAGGTAGAGTCGGCCGTCCAAATCATGGATTGATTATTATCAAAAATAATCGCAATTTCATCTTTGGCAAGATTGGTATAATAGGCTTTCTGAACGTTTGGAGAGGTAATTTGCAAGGTATCGGCCGAACCATAAGCATCACGAGCAAGGAGCCTGAAGGCTTCATTGGCAAAGCGTTTATAACCATCAACGGTGTAATGAGCGCCATCATAACCCGAATTTCCGATAGTACCAATCACTTCAGTTTTGGCATATAATTGTTTGATTTTTCGTTGAAAATTACGCAAATCAGCTGCTTCGGGCAGGGGAACGCCCAAAATATTTACTTGAAAAATATAAAATTTATTAACCGTTGGATAATCAATTTTCCAGTAGTTATACAATTTGTCAAATTCTCCTTGCCAGATAGTAGGATTAGCAAATGCTTCAGCCTCACCTTGCCAAAAGAAAAAGCCTTTGATGTTGTTTAAAACCCCTGCTTTGGTGGCACGATAAAGTAATCTTCCGTAAATATTATTAACGTTTGTGGGATTTGTAGCGTCTCTAATAGTATGTTCGGTAATGGCTGAACCAGAAAGTGATTCGTTCAAAATACAAGTGGGAATACCGTATTTTTCGGTAATAATTTTTTGTAATTCTATTCCCCAAACGCCCACATAAGGGCTACGAGTGTTTGAATATGCCCACGTGGTATCTGCCTGTGTAATGAAGGATTTCCCTGATTGAGTTTGCCCAAATGTTCGGCAAAATTCGTTTTTATAATCATAATTTGGGAAATTGTTGGAAACGCCCCAAGCTGCCCCGTTTGATTGTCCATTTATTACAAAAACATCACCTGCCACAATATTGTCCCGTGAGGTAACTAACAAAGAATCAGCACCTTGTGTGGCATAAATCTTAAAACTATAATTAGCTAATTCTGCTTTGATAGTATGATTAAACGTAAAATTGGCAACGCCATTTGCGTAAGTAAGAGGTGTTTTATAAGATTTTAGAACTGAATTATTGCGAGTAACAAGCATCGAAACCGAATTATAATTTGCTGTTTCTACCTTTCCCGTAAACGTAACATTTGCCTCATTTTTGGCATTTCGAGGAAATAATTGAAGACTTTGAGGAGCTTGACTCAAGCTGGTTTTCAAAGGCGGTACATAAGGGTCAATTTTCATTTCATAAAAAGAAAAAGCCCTCAATCCACGTTTGTTTTTGATGTATGGTCCCGTGTAAGGGAAATCAGCACTTTTATTATCAATTAAAGGGGGCATATAGGAAAGCGTTTTCAAAGGAACGGGCGAAATCAATTTTAGAATTACTTGATTACTATTTACCACACTTCCCGAAGAAATCAAACCACTGATACCATCCAAAAAAAACTGATTTTTCATC
>JANPIG010000117.1:0-1106 GCA_031424875.1 Cytophagales bacterium | reverse complement strand
TTCCAAGCCATGTTAGAACTTATTTCAAAACATGGATTTCACAGTTCACCCATGTCTGAAGTGGCAAAACAAGCAGATGTAGCAGCGGGAACTATCTACCATTATTTCAAAAGTAAAGATGAATTAATCTGTGCTTTGTACATTCGTTTGAAAGAAAAAACTGTTGAATGTCTTTTCAAAACAGATGATACAACTAAAACTTTTAAAGAGAGATTTCGTCATTTTTATTTACAGATGATTGATCACTGTGTTAAAAATCCAAAGGAGTTTTACTTCATGGAACAATTTGCCAATTCGCCTTTCCTCTATACAATTCCAAAAGAAGAAATTCAGAAATTAGATCAACCTATATATGATTTTCTTAGAAAAGCAGTCTTTACGCAAGTTGTGAGAGATATTCCTCCCAAAATACTGATTGCTTTTGTAATGGGAAGTGCCACTGCACTCACAAAACTTCAACTTTCAGGCGAATTTAAAATGACTTCTTCAGATATGGAATTAGCCTTTTTTACTTGTTGGGATGGAATTAAGAAAGCTTGACTTAACAATTATTGGTTATTAGAAAATGTTTTCACAATAAAAAAAATGGAAATCTATTATCTAATAACCAATTGCTAATAACTTATAACTATTTCTTTTTCTTATTTTCAGCGAACCACTTCTTATAATAAGTCCATGAGGTTTCATTTGGGCGAGCGTCATCTAATGGTGGGGCTACCTCATAACCTGCGTATAGAGGATTGGTCTTGATTTCAGATGTTAATGTTTGTGGTAGTTTGTCAAAAGAATCCACTTTTTTACCTAAACCACTAAAAATCAATTGTCCCGTTCTGTCGCCATTTTCCATCCAAGGCAGCCATTTTGAAACACGACTCCAAGCTACAACTACATCATCACCTCTATCTTTATCACCTCTCACGATTTCTTTAATGGGTCCTGAGAAATTAAAAATCTCAATGGCTTGATAGGCTCCCCCTATTTGGTCTTGATAATCTCCCGACAACGGGTTTGAATAAAACAAGGGTACTTCAAACAATTGGAAGAAATAACCATCATTTACTCTTGCTCCAAATTTGTACTCACGTCCAGGTGTGTTTGCGTACATG
>JANPIG010000116.1:0-2053 GCA_031424875.1 Cytophagales bacterium | reverse complement strand
TCTCCGAGAGTAAAATGGCTTAAATTCTCTAATTCTGAATTTAGTATTTGGCAAAAACTTAAATCCAAAAGTGTAACAAAGCGTTCATTTTTTGAGTGGAAATTACTTCGCAAATACGTCGTTGAAACCAAATCTATTTTTGCTTTTTTGATGTATATTGATTATTTGCAAATAGCCTTACTTACTCAAAAAGCCCTCCCATGCCCTGTTTCGGGTATTTTATTCAGGCCAACCTTAGTTAATTATCCTGCACATTCACTGAAAGAGATGGTTAATTCATGGCGTAAAAATTTGACTTTAAAATATTTTATAAAAAATCAATCCTTAGAATCACTCTTCAATCTTGATTCATTTGCTACGGATTATATTCAAAAAAAATGGCAAACTAACAAGGTGAAATTCTTGCCTGACCCTGTACAAGTTTACCCTTCTGCAAAAGCGGTCGAAGAATTGAAAAATGAGTTACAAATTAAACCTAACCGAAAGGTATTTTTAATTTTTGGGTTCTTGGATTCACGGAAAGGAATTGCGGAAGTGATGGAGGCAATAGCTCATATTTCCAAAGCAAAGTCTTCAAAAGCTACCCTATTAATTGTAGGGCCGTGGGAGGAATCGGAGCGAAAGAAATTTGATTTGAGTATTGATAGTATTTTGCAAAACTCTGATTTTCAGATAATTGTCAAAGATAAATTTATACAAGATGAAGATATACAATCTTATTTTGAAGTATCAGATTATATTTTAGCATTATACGCAAAGCACATTGGAATGAGTGCTATTATGGTGCGGGCGGCCGCAGCACAAAAGCCATTTTTAACTCATAATTTTGGTTTGATGGGTAAAGTTGTTACTGAAAATCAATTGGGTATGATTGTGGAAAATGACTTAGCCATAAAAATGGAAATGCTACTTTCTGAAAATATAGAAGTAGGGGATAAGGAAAAAATGAAAGAATTT
This sequence comes from Cytophagales bacterium, assembly GCA_031424875.1. GTDB lineage: Bacteria > Bacteroidota > Bacteroidia > Cytophagales > Spirosomataceae > Arcicella. The sequence continues at coordinate 1,096 of JANPIG010000116.1, read as the reverse complement.
GCTGAGTTGAATAGTGCTGAAAATTATGCAAAATGTATCTTAGACCATTTACAAACACAAGCTCTCTAAATCAGCTTCATTTCCTAAGAAAACATTATAATCCACTGTACCTTTTACACCTTCGCACCACCCTTTTGGATTGTGTTGCCAAAACCACAGACTCTCTCCATATCCCTTTAAAGTTTCTTTTGAATAATCTGCAATCCAAAGGGGATAATCGTCAAAATTGCCTTTGATAAATTTTTTGTAAAAATTAGGATTTGTATAGATAATAGGTTTCACTCCATAATGTTTTTGAACAATATCCAACCATATTTCCAATTCATCAACTATCTGATTATCAGACTTTAAAGAGTTTTGCTCAATGTCCAGAACGGGAGCAAAATCTCCTTTTTGGAGTTTTACAGAATTAATAAAGTTCTTGGCTTGTCCACGTGGTTCACGCCAAGGAATAAAGAAATGATAGGCTCCTCTTCGGATTCCTAATTTACCTAATTGTTCCCAATTTCGTTGAAATTCACGGTCGGAATGACTCATGCCTTCGGTAGCTTTCAAAAAGCAAAATTCTACTCGTAAATCTTCTTCTGAAAATTGCATTTTTTTAACTTTTTGCCACTCAATTTTACCATTATGATGTGATAAATCAATACCATGAATTTTGTAGCGGAGGGGCATGGTGATGCCAATTTTAGAAATTTTCTCCCAACCATTTGGGTTCGGACGAAGCAAGAAATACAGGGTAAGAATAAATATAAAAGAGGCAAAAGCAATCAAATAGAGCCTTATTTTTTTAGGAAGAATATAGAATTTTAGCAGGAATAACTTTAAGAAATTCATAAAACAAAAAAAGGATTAGGAAAATGTTTGTACAAATTTACAAACATTTTCCTAATCCCTCATGCCAAACCACAAATCCTATTTATTAGGCTGGGGAGTTGTACGTAAATATGGTTTTACAATGGTAAATCCTTTAGGGAATTTTGCCGCAGCATCTTCTGTTTTTACTGCTGGCGTAATGATTACATCCTCACCATCTTTCCAATCAGCAGGTGTGGCCACTTGATAATTTGCGGTCAATTGTAATGAATCAATCACT
>JANPIG010000115.1:0-1731 GCA_031424875.1 Cytophagales bacterium | reverse complement strand
CGAATCCTGCCACCCCGACTACTGGATGTGTCAATTTGATAATTTGAAGATTTGAAATCATTTCAAGTTAGAGAGTTTCGGGTTGGCACATTTTTATTTAGGTCCCGTAGCTCAGCTGGATAGAGCAACAGATTTCTAATCTGTGGGTCACAGGTTCGAATCCTGTCGGGATCACAAAAGCCTGATAATCAGTTGATTATCAGGCTTTTTTTATATTATCTTTTTTAAGTAAATTTACATTGTAATCCGAACTTATTTTATTTATGCATTCAACCCGTAGTTTATCTTTTATTTCAGTAGGTATTTTATTGATATTTGTTGCTATCAGTTTTTACTACGGTATCTTCTCCCTTCCGCCATTACTTACCTATACTACTGATGAAAATTTCATTGGGGAATCCGGTATTTTTCTTTTGTTTGGGAATACTCCTCGTGCTTTGGAGTGGGCGGCGTTGCCCAGCACATTTATTGCATACGTAATCTTTTTAATTTGGTGTCTAATTTCCTTGATTTCACGGTTATCAACTTTGCATGGATTGACTGATATTCTTTCAGTAATTGATAGAAATGCTTTTTATTATCTCAATCATCGTGAGGAATTTGTTTTATGGGAAAGGGTCGTTCAAATATTATTGGTAGGTTTTATTATTTTCAAATCTGTTCAATTTATCATTAATTCAAAACACCCTGCCTTAAACTATAATCTAAAAACCATTTTAACTATCCTTTGTGTTTGTAGTGATATTATTTGGATTACAGTACCGTTGATTCGCCCAGAGGCATTGTCAGGCAGTTTGTTTTTATTGATAACCGTTAAAATTTTATTTAGCGAAAAAATGACCCCTAAAATTGCTACTACTATCCTAATTCTCTTCATTTTAACTGTTACTCAAAGACTAATCTTTTTGTTTTTAAGCCCTTTTGTGTTGGGGGGAATTTTAATACATTTATGGAAACAGAATATTGGTTGGAAAGTATATTTAAAGTATTTGACTATTGTTTTACTGGCACTTTTTGCTTTTATGCCTTTTATTATTACGGATACTTTTGTGGTTTTGAAGTCATTTTTGGGAGGAGTATTTATCAAATTGAATCATGATAAAATGGATACTTATTTTAACATGACTTATATTCAGGATTTTCTAAGCAAGCCTCTCAACATTATTTTATCAATATTGTCAATCATTGGAACGTGGTTTATTGTTAGAAAACATCCTTCAAAACTTTTAACATCTTTATTTTTAGGCAATTTTCTTTTCTTTTTATTTACCTCTCTTAAAGCCGCTCAACTTTATGTTACTCATACTTTTCCACTTTCAATGATGGCGATTATATTGATTGGTTTTGGATTAACTGGTATTTTAGAATTAATAAAAGGAAAATCAAAACAATGGGTTTTAATAGGTTTCTCAATTATTTTGATTGTAAATTCTTTATATGCAGTCGCAAAAAACAATGCTGATATTAAAGAACAACAACAAAATCTAGCGGATGCTATTGCTTGGATTAAATCTTTAAAAAATAATGAAAAAATAGCCTTAGAACTTGATTTTGATGGATTAATACCGAAGAATAAAGCTACCTTAATGCGTGAGTATCAAGCAAATGCGAGCGAAAATTATAGAATCGGTAAGTTGCATCGACTTTTGAAAGTGCCACAATCTGACTCTTTAAATAAATTCCCCCTGCCAATCATTGCTCAATCTTTTGCCTTTGAGGATGAAAAGTTAT
>JANPIG010000114.1:0-1757 GCA_031424875.1 Cytophagales bacterium | reverse complement strand
TGCAAACTACTTAAACCACCAATATCTTCGATGGCATGGTGTGTGCTTCCCATGATTCCGTATCCATATCCACCACCGTTTCCAACCAAGAAAACAGGCAGATTATGCAAACAAACGTCGTTTCTAAATTGCTCCCAGCATCGGTAAACCACAAAAGGAGCAATTGAATAACAAAAAACTTTAAAACCTTTATAGGCCAAACCAGCCGCAAGTCCAACCATATTTTGTTCGGCAACCCCTGCATTAATAAAACGATTTCCTAATTTTTCTTGTAGGTTTTCAAGGGCATTATACCCCAAATCACCCGTGATAAAGATGATTTTTTCATCTTCAAGGGCAATCTTTTCTATGGCATCTGAAAATTCTCTTCTCATTTTTTGAGTTGTCAAGTTGATAAGTGTTAAGTTGTTAAAATTAGTAAAAGTATGTTTTCGTTTAAAACTTAATAACTTAAAACTTGAGACTTAACAACTTATTTCCTTTGTTCTTCTACTAATCTTTTAATTTCTTCAGAAGTATTATACCTTTTTACCCCTTTTCTAACTTTGGTTCTAATAAACTTTGGACGTTTTTTTGTTTCTTCAAAAATCTTTGAAATATATTCCCCTAAAAAGCTTATTCCCAATAAGTTGAGCCCACCAAAGAACATTACTAAAACAATTACCGTTGATATTCCTGAGGGAGTGTCAGGATAAAGAATATACTTAGCAATAATTTGCCAAATAATACCAAGTACTGAAAGTCCAGTCATCACAAATCCTGCATATGACATTATTTCTAAGGGAACAAAACTGAATGAAAATATTGCTTTTTTAGCCCACCAGATGTTTTTTCGCCAATTATTTGTTGATACACCAAACATTCTTTCAGGACGAACATAATCTACTCCAATCTGTTTGAAACCTACCCAAGCTCGCAATCCTCTTAAAAATTGCTCCGTTTCGGGCAGACTCACTAATTCCTTCACCACTTTACGGTCAATCATTGAAAAATCACCTGCATCTTTTGGAATATTGATGTAGGACATATTTTTGAAGATTTTATAAAAGGTTTTGTAGAAAAAATGCAGCCAAGCCGGCATTTCTCGCTGAACTCTAACACCATAAGTTACTTCATATCCATTTGTCCATTTTTCATAAAACTTAGGCATAACTTCGGGCGGGTCTTGCAAATCACCATCCATTAAAACCACCGCATCGCCCGTTGAAATTTCCATTCCAGAAAGAAATGCTGCCTGTGAGCCAAAATTCCTCGAATGAGTAATGCCAATCACATTGGGGTCTTTATTGCAAATTGTTTCCAAAACCTCTTCTGTATTATCTGGCGAACAGTCGTTTACAAAAATAATTTCATAACGAACCTTCATTTCATTGAAAGTTTTGACCAATCGCTCATACATATACGGGATTGCTTCAGCATCTCTGTAACACGCTATGATGGCTGTAATGACAGGATTCAAATATGGATTCTGGAAAGCTGGCAATAAATCCTTTTCATATTTTACTAATTCTTGCCATTCATAATATTTCCTAAGTCCCTGATTTAAAGGGGTTTTAGTAGTCCAACCTAAATCTTTCTTAGCTTCAGTTGGGTCGCCATACCATTCTGCCAAATCCCAATGAAGACCCGCGCGGTCCGTGACGGCGATGGTTACGTCCTCAACGGCACCAAGTGCTGGATCACCGGCGCCGGAGTCAACAGCCACTACACGGTGATGGCCGTCACCGACCCGACCAAGGGCGCAAACGGCATCAGCG
>JANPIG010000113.1:0-3245 GCA_031424875.1 Cytophagales bacterium | reverse complement strand
CTCCTGGAATGATATTATACGTTGGAGAAATAGAATATCCAATTGAATTTGCATAATTTGGTCCATCATAAGAAGAAGCATAATCTACCCCGTAACCGATTGGATATGAACCACCTGGGTTTGTTCCGATGGTCGAACGAGTCAATCCATCTTTCACATTGGCATACGAACCACGGAATTTAATTAATGAAATAACCTCTGGCAACTTTACGTAATCCGTAACAATTGTACTCAAACCAACTGATGGATAAAAGAAAGTATTATTTCCTTTTGGTAAAGTTGAAAGTCTATCAACACGACCCGTAGTAGAGAGTGTAATTAAACCTTTATACGAGAAGTCAGCCGAATAGTATCCGCTTTGTACTTCCATATCCGACAAGAAACTAAAAGCTTTTACAGGTCTCAATGAGTTTGAGAAGGTATAAACGCCCGGGGTATTCAAATAATCCGTCAAGGTATAACTTGAATTATATTTGAAACTACGGATATTTCCACCCGCCCAAACTTTTACGTCAAAAGCATGATTAAATTTTTGGTCGTACTTAATCAATATGTCCGTATTGTTTTCAAAAAGCGATCTTTTGTCTTCACGATAATCCCCTTTTGCTTCCTCACGACCATACGAAGTGGCAGAATATGGGAATTTTTCAGAACGAAAAAGGTCATACGTCGTTACAGAAGTACGCCCCATGATGCTAAGATTATCGTTGATTTTATAGTCCAAAGAAGCATACCCGTAAATATCGTTTTTGTAGTGACCTCTCAACCATTCATACGAAGTGAACCATGGGTTATTGTAACGTTGATATTCTGCATAAATTTGCTGAACGCCTTCTTTTCCTTCTTGCCAATAGTTTCTCATGTCGTCCACATTCCAATCAGCACCACCCCAGATAATCATGTTGTAAATCAAGGAGTTAGGGCCATATTGAACATCGGGAATATTGGGAGTTGCCTGACGATTATAGTTCAAATTTGTCTCTAAACGTAATTTTTTCGAGAAATTAATTCCTGCATTAACCGCAAAATTTGTGATGTTCAACTGCGTATTTGGCACAATTCCTTTTTGATAATTATTGGATATTGAGAAGCGAATATCCGCTTTATCATTGCTGCTGGCAATGGCAATATTGTTGTTTGACAATATGCCATTTTGCAAAAAGCGATTCAAATTATCCGTTCCACGAGCCGTCCACGGAGTTGGAATTCTCTTACCAGTTGCAGGGTCGATGGGACTATCATACTGAGCAATTTTGGTATTGCCAGTTGGGTCGAATTTAGGCCCCCAAATGTCATAATCACCATCATTCAATCCACCCCCACGGCCATCAACAAATTCATAACGTCCGTGGTCACCAGGGCCATAAAGGTCTTGTACTCTCGGTATGGCGTTAAAACCACTCTCTGTCATCGTCGAAGAATTAAACTCGACTGAGAAACCACGTTTATCTTTTGAGCCTTTCTTGGTAGAAATTAAAATAGCTCCATTTTTTCCTCTAAATCCATATAAAGCAGCTGCGTTTGCTCCTTTCAAAACGGAATATGTTTCGATATCATCGGCTGAAATATTCCATGTATCAGAGTTAATTGGCACACCGTCAACCACATACAAAACGTCAGTATTTCCTCTTAAAACAATATTTGGGCGACCCAATAATTCGGGTGATGCACCAACGGTCAAACCAGCCACTTTTCCTGTGAGTGAATTTATGGCATTTGGCTCACGAGCTTTAATTAAATCTGCCCCTTTGACTGATTGAATAGCGTTTGTCAAACTTCTGCGTTCTTTTGAAATACCCAGGGCAGTGGCCACAACCTCTTGTAATTCTTGTACATTCTCACTCAAAACTACATTAATGACTGATTTTGAACCAACTTGAATTTCCTGTGGGCTAAATCCGATGAATGAAAATTGAAGTATTGTGTATTCTGAAACAGCAATTTTGAAAGTACCATCAGCACTTGCAGTTGTTCCTCTTTCTGTTCCTTTGATTCTTACCGTTGCCCCAGCGATGGGAGCGTTATCGGTTTTGTCAGTAATTTTTCCCATGACGGTGCGCTCTTGGGCATTACCGACGAAGGAGAAAAAAATGAAGATAGCTGGCAGGAAAATTCTGGAAATTAACCTTAGAAGTATTCCTCCGAAAGTGAATTGTAAAATGTTTCTCATGGGTAATTGGGTTTTAATTTTCCACAAAATTACCATCGGGGTTTAACTACACTTTTAGAGGAATATTAATAGAATGTGAAGATTTATAAGGCGTATAGTGTTGATTGTTAGGGAATTGTTATTATAGTATTACGCTTGTTGAAAAGCGATTCATTAATAGTACGTTGAGATTTGACTTGCTAACCAATTGATAATATTATCATAACATTCAACATAAAAGAGCAAGGTAATTTTGTTCCGTAAAAATGATTTACGAATCGATTTTCGAAATCATTAAACCTAAAATACAAGATAATATGCTCAATTTTTCCATTTCCAAATCCTTGCAATATTTATGGATTTTCATTTTCTTACTATCTATAAATTCAGCTTTTTCACAAGACAGACTTGAAAATATAGCCGTTTCTGGAAAGGTAATCGCCTCAGATTCTCAAGAAGGAATTCCAAGTGTAAGCATCAAAATTAAAGGCACAAACAGAGGCTCAAATTCTGATGTAAATGGTAATTATACCATCGTAGTCCCTAATTCAAGGGCAGTTTTGATTTTTAGTTTCGTGGGTTATCTTTCCAAAGAGGTTCCCGTTGGCTCACAAACGAAATTGGATGTTTCGTTAATTCAAGATACCAAAAACCTCTCCGAAGTTGTAGTTATCGGTTATGGTTCAGTCAAAAAATCTGATTTAACTGGTTCCGTAAAATCTGTGAAGAGTGAATCATTCAATAAGGGAATCGTAAATTCTCCCCAAGAGCTTTTGCAAGGAAAAGTGGCTGGGGTAAATGTTACTTCCGCAAGTGGAGAGCCTGGTTCGATTCAAGGAATTACCATTCGTGGCCCGGGTGGAGTCAGAACAGGAAGTACACCCCTTTTCGTGGTTGACGGATTGGCTCTGGATAATTCAAGTACGGGTGGAGCAACCAATCCTTTGACGTTTTTGAATCCTCAAGATATTGAATCAATGGATGTGTTGAAAGATGCTTCGGCAACGGCAATTTATGGTGCAAGAGGTGCAAATGGGGTTATTTTAATAACTACCAAAAAAGGAAAAGCGGGGGTTTCATCCGTTAGTTATTCAAC
>JANPIG010000112.1:0-6087 GCA_031424875.1 Cytophagales bacterium | reverse complement strand
TAGGTAATAACAACCCATGCCAATGAATTGATGTTTCCATGTGCATACGGTTATGAACATGAATGATAGCTGTATCACCCTCCGTAAATTCTAAGATTGGGGCTGGAATACTTCCATTTATGGAAATAGCTTTTCGATTTTTACCTGTATAGTTTACTATCGTATCATTGACAAATAAATCATATTCCACTTTTTTGCCTTTGTAGCGATTGACCGTTGAACCCAATGATTTCAAAGGGGTATTATATGGAGTTGTTTTTTGAATAATTGTATTTTTAGGCATATCCATTTGCATAGAATGCTTTACTTGTGCATTGCTCAAAAATGGCAAAAGTATAAATAGTATCTTTTTCATTGTTTATTAGGTTTCTTCTTCTTCAAAGGATTATTGTCTGGAAAAGTAATTGTATCCATCTGGTTTTTTGTAGGCATTTTCATGTTTCCCATATCCATACCTTTCATGTCTTGTTTGTCTTTTCCCATATTCATACCCTTCATGTTTTGCTTATCCTTTCCCATAGCCATACCCTTCATATTTTGCTTGTCATTTCCCATATCCATACCCTTCATGTTTTGCTTGTCCTTTCCCATATCCATACCCTCCATATCAAGTTTTTGATTGCCATTTTTGACACTTTGTTTAAGTTTCATATTTGGCATTTTATCCATTTCTGGCATTGTGCTATTTGAGTCAGAAAGGGAAGTTTTTTCATTATGGTTTTTCATAGATGACATACTATCAAGACCCCCTTCCTTCATATTGTCCATCATTCCATTGCTTCCACCATGCTCATGCTCTTCCATTAGGTATTTACCTTGTGGCCCTACTCCATAAACGTGCGTAAGCCTCGCACCACGATGTCCAGTAATTGAGAGAAAGATGGCGGTTATAATTGCTCCAACAAAAATTAAAATTTCAAAAGACCTTCGATTAGTTATGTAGAAAATGCCAACTATTTTCAACAGCAAAACAATCCCAGATGTCCAAAGCGTATATTGTGCGAACTCTTCATGATTAGCAAAAGTTTCTAATGCTAATTTACGTGCATTGGGAGTTATCATGGCATGAAATAGGGTACTGGCTAATAATGAAGAAAAGAAACCACCCGCCATGAGTAGTAAAGTTGCCCAACGAATTTGTGTCCAGTTTGGATTCCAAACTGCTATTGCCTGAAAAGCAACTGAAATAAGAATTAGCACCACAGGAAAATGTATTACTAATGGATGGAGAGATGGAAAGTCTTTAAACATATATTTATGATTTTAATGATAAAATTTTCTCAACTATTATTTTTTGTTCAATAAAGAATAATAGTTAAACATTTGAAAATCTTATCCAGATTTGAACTAAACAGACATACTGTTTTTAGTAAATTCCTTTGCAATTATATGTAATTCTTACTTATTCTTAAACGGAAGCTCAACACTCAAATATTCCCAACTCAATTTAACTTTTCCTTCATTGGCATTGATGGGCAATACTTCATACGTGAGGGCTTCAACCAATTTATCGCTTTTGAGGGGTTTTACCTTGATTCGGATGATGTCATTTTCTTCTTTATAATCATCGGCTAAGTGCATATCCCACGTTTTACTCAAAATCAACGTCCAATTTTCTTTATCTGGAATGGTGAAAAAGCCGTATTTTCCTTTTGGAATTTGCTTGCCTTCAACCATTACATCTTTGCCAAATTCTATCCACGTAGCTTTATGAGCTCCCGAAGGCCATACTTGATTATAAGCAACTAAGCCATTCCAAATATTCCTTCCTCTCACACTCGGTGAACCATAATCAATGTGAACGTGGTTATCACCCACCATTAATATTGCCGTCATTTTGGGACTTTTGGGTTTCACTGCCGTTTTGGAGGTATCGGCTTTGGGTTGATGGTTTTCATGTTGGGCAAAGACATCCATAGAAAGTGCCAAAAAGAAATTTAATATGATAATTTTTTTCATGGTTTTTTAAATTATTTGATTGATTTTTTACGACTGACAAAAAATAAAATGAATCCTGAACTGATAGTAAACAAGCCAAAAATGGAAAATGCTCGCAATAACCAATTGGAAAGATTATCACGGGTTTGGTAATCCATGGTGTGCATCATCCAGAGAAAATCAAAGATTCGCCATTTATTATTTCTAAATTTTTGCACCGTGCCTAACGCTGAACTCACATAAACCGTTGTGTTGGAAGGGTGTTCAAATGTTACGGCAAAAGCGGGTAAAGGTTGTTCACGGTATTCGTGGTGTCCGTTGGTGGTGGTTAAATATTCTACTTGCTTTACTTGGGCATTATCCGAAAAGGCTTTTTTGGCTATTTCAACCGCTTCTTTTTCAGATAATTTAGTACGTAATTCTCCCGTTTTTGCATCCGCTAACTGTATTTTCTTACCATCATCATACCCTGTTGAATAAATAATTTGATAAACGGGTTTATCTAAAATCTGAATCAAATGAATGTCATACACAAAAGAAATATTATCTTTTTGCTTAATTTTTTGGATAATTTCTTGGGGGCTAATCAAAGAAATATTAGCCGAAAGCGGATGAATATGAGCTTTTTGATGGTCGCCGTGAACTTCATCCATATTCGACCAACTGAAATACAAGCCGCCAATCGTCCAAAACAAAAATTGGATTCCTAAGATTAGCCCCAACCAACGATGCGTTTTCCTGATTTTTCGATGAAATTCTACTTTTTTCATAACTTGTATTGTGGTTAAAATTCTTGTTGCTTTTTATTTTTGAAATACGTTTCTAATGCCTTTTCGCCAAATTGATAAAACACCACGGGCGTAACAATCATATCTAAAAGCGTACTCGAAATCAGTCCGCCCAAAATAACGGTTGCCACGGGGTATAATATTTCTTTTCCCGATGCCTGAGCGTCTAAGGTGAGCGGAATTAATGCCAAAGCTGCCACCAAAGCGGTCATTAAAACGGGAACGAGTCTTTCTAACGAACCTCTGATAATCATGTGAGCCGAAAACGTTTCACCTTCTTGTTCAATCAAATGGATGTAATGTGAAATCATCATAATTCCATTTCGGGAGGCAATTCCCGTGAGGGTAATAAAACCTACCAAGGTGGCAATGGAGAATGTTCCACCCGTTAAGATTACCGCAACAACACTTCCAATCAACGCCAAAGGCACATTTAGCATAATTTGCAAAACAATTCTGGAAGATTTAAAATGGCTGTATAAAACCAAGAATATACCCGCCAAAGCAAAAATACTTAGCAAACCAATGAGCTTTGAGGCTTCTTGTTGACTCTCAAATTGTCCTCCATACTGCACATAAAAACCCGATGGCAATTTCACTTCTTTGCCAATTTTTTCTTGAATTTCCTTGACCGTACTTCCCAAATCTCGCCCTTGAACATTACACGAAATCACGATTCTGCGTTGGGTATTTTCGTGGTAAATGGAATTGATGGCGTTGGTAGATTCTATACTGGCAATTTGATACAACGGAATCGTATTGCCGTTAGCGGTACTCACTTGCGTGTTTCTGATTTTATCAATATTACTACGTTCTTCATCGGTGGTTCTCAGTAATATATCAAAGGTTTTTTGACCGTCTAAAATTTGTCCTTCTACTTTACCATTGTAGAAAGTCTCTAATATTTCGGAAACCTTCCCCGCTTGGATGCCGTAGCGTTGTAAAGCCTCACGGTTTACTTTGATAAGTAACTGAGGAACAAGCACTTGCTTTTCAATTTGCACATCCACCGCTCCTTGAACGCTACTAACTACTTGCTTGATTTTTCCCGCATTTAAACGTAAATCATTCAAATCTGGTCCAAAAAGTTTGATGGCAACTTGCGAGCGAACCCCCGATAATAAATGGTCGAGTCGGTGGGAGATGGGTTGTCCCACGTTTACCGAAACCCCTTTCAAAATGGTTAATTCTTTTCTAATATCTGCCAAAATTTCGTCTCTGGTACGTTCGTTATTGGGTTTTAATTCTACTTCTATTTCTGAATTACTGACGGGTTCAACGTGTTCATCCAATTCTGCCCGTCCCGTTCGGCGACTCACATATTCCACTTCTGGCACTCTCAGCATCAGTTTTTCGCCCATCGTTCCAATTCGATTACTTTCTTCCAAAGACGTTCCCGCAGGAGTTGAGAAATTTATCGTAAATGAGCCCTCGTTGAATGGTGGTAAAAATTCTGTTCCAAAAAATGGAACAACACTCATGGCTGCCACAATTAGCATCACAGCAAACCCAATGATAAATTTAGGTCTTTCTAAGCCCCAATTCAATAATTTAGTATCTTGTCGTTTCAGAAAACGAACCAAAACACTGTCTTTTTCTTCGTGGGTTTTAATATTATTCAATAAATAACTACACAAAGCGGGGGTAAGTGTTAATGAAACAACCAATGAGGCAATAATGGAGGTAATATAAGCAATACCCAAAGGGGCAAAGATTTTGCCTTCGATTCCTTGCATATAAAACAGCGGTAAAAACACCAATACCACAATGATAGTAGCATAAACGATAGAATTTCTAACTTCGGAACTGGCGTGGTAAATGACTTGTAAAATGGGTTGTGGGGTTTTGGAAAGGCTATTTTCTTTCAGTCTTCGGAAAACGTTTTCCACGTCCACAATGGCATCATCCACCAATTCACCAATGGCAATTGCTAATCCTCCAAGCGTCAAAGTATTGATGGATATATCAAAAGCCTTGAAAACGATTGCCGAAATCACCAACGATAAAGGAATGGCGGTAATAGTGATAATGGTGGTGCGGAAATTGAGTAAGAATAAAAATAGGATAATAACTACAAGAATAAACCCATCTCTGAGGGCTTCTTCCACGTTTTTGAGCGAATTTACAATAAAGTTTTTTTGCTGAAAAATTCTTGGATTTAGTTTTACGTCTTTGGGTAAAGTGGTTTGCAATTCCAAAAGAGCTTTTTCAACTTCGTCAGTTAATTGGACGGTATTGGCACCTGGTTGTTTTTCTACCGTTAAAATTACGGCTGGTTTGGCATTAATACTGGCATCACCTCGTTTGAGTGCCGAGCCAAATTTAACGTCTGCTACTTGCGAAAGTATTACGGGTAAACCGTCTTTATTGCCAACAACGGTTTGGGCTAAATCTTCTAAGGTATTGGCTCTGCCTACGTTTCTAATAAGCACCTCCGAACCAAAACGGTTAAAAAAGTTACCCGTTGTATTTTGGTTGGTAAGTTTCAGGGCATTATCTATATCATCAATTGAGAGGTTAAATTGTCTTAATTTATCACTCGAAACTAATACTTGAAATTGTTTGCGTTCGCCTCCAATGGGAATTACTTGCGATACGCCTTTGATACTCATTAATCTTCTACGAATCGTAAAGTCCGCAAGGGTGCGTAAATCGGCGGGGCTGGTGGTATCACTACTCACGCCAATTAACATAATTTGTCCCATCACGGAACTTATCGGACCCATAACGGGCGTAATACCGTTGGGCAGTTGGACGGTCTGTAATTTTTCAGCCACCAACTGCCTTGCCCGATACACATCCGTTTTCCAATCAAATTCCACAAACACCATTCCGATTCCAATTGCCGCACTACTCCGTACTACTTCAACCCCAGGAGCTCCATTCAATGAAGTTTCTACGGGTAAAATCACTTGGGTTTCAATTTCTTCGGGAGCTAACCCGTTAGATTCCAAGAAGATTGTTACCCTCGGACGGTTTAAGTCGGGCAGTACATCAACGGGTAAATTGATAATTGTTACCACGCCATAAACCATGATCAAGGCAGCAAAAGCCACCACAAATAAGCGGTTATGAAGTGAAAATTGAATGAGTTTGTTAAGCATCTTATTCGGTATTTATTAAATATTTATGGTTAGTATTTCAACCAAAACTTTATTTTACTACAATCACAAAATCTGCCGTATGTACTTTACCGTTCGACTGAAATTGCACCCAACCACGATACACCCCCGCTTTATCAAAAGTGGTATGCAAGTCAAATTTTCCATTCACAACTTCTGGATGTACGTGCAGATATTGCTTTTCTTCCACGCCAATTACGACCATGTGAGCCTTTGCACCCAAGTAGTTTTCAAGCGTG
>JANPIG010000111.1:0-1329 GCA_031424875.1 Cytophagales bacterium | reverse complement strand
CATACTTATTATTGCGAACGGAAGATGCGCCAAGTGAATACATTATTGAGGAGGCAAATTGGCTATTCGGAGCTGAGTATGCTGATAGTGTTGGGGTAGATTTACTAAATTCATCTTTGGGATATACTACATTTGATGACGTAACAACCAACCATACATACGCTCAATTGAACGGAAACACCACGATTGCGGCACGAGCAGCTGACTGGGCTGCTGCTGCTGGCATTTTATGCGTAGTAAGTGCAGGCAATGATGGACAAGCTGCTTGGAAATATATTTCAACACCCGCTGATGCTGATTCTGTCATAACCGTAGGGGCAGTAAATGCCAATAAAATATATGCTTCATTTAGCTCACAAGGAATCCCGACTGACGCTCGAATAAAGCCTGATTTAGTGGCTTTGGGTCAAAGTGCAGTGATACTTGACCCTACTAATGGAAGAGTTACTACGGGTAGTGGTACGTCCTTTTCCTCCCCCATTATGTGTGGTATGGTGGCGTGTTATTGGCAAGCAAATCCAACGCTAACGGCTATGCAAGTGATTGATAATTTACGTAAATCGGGCAGTCAATATACAAAACCTGATAAACTTTTGGGTTATGGAATTCCGACATTACCAAAAATTTTGGCAATTCAAGGCGAAGAGACAAATCTTTTTAAAGTCTATCCAAACCCAACGCATAGAACACTTACGATTGAATTATTGGAATCAACCCATAGAAATTATGAAGCCAATTTGACCGATATTTCTGGGAATTCCTTTTGGTCAGAGCCTTTAAAAGATAATATTCAGACATTTTCAGTAGAGAAACTGACTTCAGGTATGTACTTCTTGCGAGTTGGGAATGAAGAAAAGAATAGTGTGGTGAAAGTGGTAGTAGAGTAAATGTTTTATAGAATCTTATTCATAATTTCAGTTTAATATATTAATCAAATAACACTCATGAAAACACTAAAAATTTTAATGGCGTTTTGCTTAATGGTCACGGCATTAAGTACTTATGCACAATTTGGACAAGGTGGAGGCGGCGGTGGTGGCTATCAACAACTTTCACCTGAAGACCGTGCTTATAATCAGACAAAACAAATGAAAAAAATGTTAAGTCTCAGCAAAGAGCAGTTTGATAAAATAGAAATTATCAATACGAAATATGCACTGTTGATAGATTCGACTATGAAAGCTAATGGTGGATTTTCTCCAGAAATGAGAGAAAAAATGAAGCCTATGATGGAGGCAAAAGATAGAGAATTAAAGCCTATTTTGACGGAAGAACAAATCAAATTGTATGAGGAAAATCGTAAGAAAATGGGCACTGGTGGTGGACGAC
>JANPIG010000110.1:0-6448 GCA_031424875.1 Cytophagales bacterium | reverse complement strand
ATTTGGAAATTGCTTTGCAAACCTCCGCTACGATTGTAGTATTGATGGGGATGAGCAAATTGGCACAAATTGCTGAAATTTGTGAAGGTTTAGGCAAAGAGAATTTACCAGTTGCCATTATTCAAAACGGCACAACCAAACAGCAAAAAGTGGGTATTGGATTGGCAAAAAACTTGAAAGCCATTGCCGAAGAAAATAATTTATCAAACCCTGCCGTGATTGTGTTGGGAGAAGTGGTAAAATATGCTTCGGTAGAAGAATTGACGCAAGTTTCGGAGAAGTATAATTAGAATAATAATTTTATTTTTATTTGCTTTAATTATTAACAGGAGAAATCAGTGTGTTTGAAAAAAGTATATCAAATAGAACATAACGCATGCAAATCTTATCTTCCTATCCAGAAATAAAAAAGTCAACATACTAAAAAAAAGTAGTAAATCTTGAGGTCGTAAATTGATTAATTTAGATAATGAGATAATTAGACTACTTTCTAAAAACTGGTTTCTGAATATAATTAACAAGATTGCTGGAATTGGAATTAAGTATCCGTAATTCCCTATATTTTTAATTAAATCTTTCATACCCACGTTATTTAGTTTTTATCTATATTCAAATTAAAGCCCAAATTTACTGATTCTCACAAGAAAAAAAAATATCAAATGAGAATCAGTAAAGTATTTTAACCTACAATATCAAATTATTTACATCTTGCATATCTAACAGCAAATTCTTTATTAGCGTCAGCTACTGCACTTCGTGCATTACTTAATTTACTTTCAATACATTCTGTAGCTGCTAAGTTTGCAAGTGCTATTGTGTATATGAAACCTCTTGCATTTCCTCCCTTATTCCCTTTTAACCAATTTGCAAATGCTTTCCATGAAAGTTGTCCATTAAATACAGATATCGCAGATGCGGAATAACCCACACTTCTCAAACAATCTGCTTTTTCATTATCGTAAGAATCAACAGCTCTTTGACAATCCTTAAAATAGTCGCTGTAAGCCTTTCCTTGACACTCATTTTCAATATGCACATAAATAGTTGGAGTTTTATCCATGTCTTTCTCAAAATCGGTTATACCTAATTCGTTATCCATTATACTCTTTGCTGTGTTTATCCATTCTGTTTGTTCTGCGTTCAAAGGTCTATTTACTGATGGTCCCGTTCTTCCTCCTTCTTGATCTATACTTTCAATCCAAGGGTCATTATAGTAAATCCATTCCCGATTATCAGTAAATGCAGAGTTCTGAGGAGTTGTATCAGCAGAGTCCTTACAACTTACAAACAAACCCGAACAAATGAGTAATAAACTCATCAAAATTAACAATTTAGTTTTCATTTTGCTCAATATTTAAGTTAAAAAATAGTTTAATAGAAAAGATATTTTTTTCTTTTGCAAAGTTGAACGTAATTAATTAGCTTTGATAGTGCAAAATGTTGTATGTTAGTTCCTCTTAGTTGTATTTTGAAACCTAAAACAGTTGTAAAATTAAACGCCCATGAAAATCGGAGAAAAAATTAGAATGATTCGTGAAATGAAAGGTATTTCACAGGAAGCTGTTGCTACGCATTTAGACATCTCACCGCAAGCATACGGAAAGATAGAAAGAGAAGAAACAAAGTTAGACACGAACAGAATTAGGAAAATTGCAGATTACTTGGGCGTAAAATTTGAAGATATTATTACTTTTGATGGAGAAAATATTTTTAACAATACTTTCAATCAAAGTTCTACAGGAAATTTCAACATTAGTAATTCGAAGGAAGGATTTAAAATTATCGAAAGGTTACTGACAACAATAGAAGGAAGATTTGAGAAATACGATACACTACTGGATAAAAACTTAACTATTATTGAGAAATTTGGCGAATTGATTAAGTCTTAAATTTAGAACAAAAAAGCCTCTGAATATATTTTCAGAGGCTTTTTATTACTTAAATATCCCCATTGGGTCCGGCTGTTTTGCTAATAATTCGGTAACGAAAGCTGTATCAATAAAAGATGAATCCAGCAATCTACACTTATGAAAATAGTCCCAAGCCTTTTCGTAATGTTCTAATTGAAATTCGGCTATGGAATATTTCAGCCAACCGTTGGCATTTGAGGGGTCTTTTTGAAGTGATTTTTCTAATAATCGAAGGGCATCGTCAATATCATCGCAATTGCGTTTTTCCTTATAACATGCTAACTGCACGGTGGCAACGTCAATCATTAAAGTAGTATTATCTGGCGATAAATCTAAGCCTTTTCTTAATAATTTGGTAGATTCTTCGTATTTGCCTTTCTGATAACTTACTGATCCTAAGCCCCAATAAGCATCTACATTATCTTGATTTAAAAGAAAACAAAGGTTGAAACGGTACGTGGCAGTGTCTAACAGTCCTTCACTAAGATATTCCCAACCACGGTCAGCAAAGAATTTACTGGCTTCCGCACGATCTTTGAAATTCTGGTCACATTTCAGCAAAAAATCAGTGGATTTTAGTAGTTGTTCTTCTGCTTTTTTCTTACTTCCAAACAAAGGTAAACATTTAACATCCTGATTATCAAGGACTGAATCTTCTTTCTTTGTACTCTCACGTGTACTTGCAAAAGGTAGTAATGGAGTTTGTGCCAAAACTGACAAACTCGAAGACCATAAAAGGATATACAAAAAAGCTCTCATAGGATTATACATTCCCAATAATAACGCCAAAAAGTAATTTCATATTGCTTTTTTAAAAATGCAGCTTATAAATTTAGCTGTTAAATATCTGATAATCAAGCTTTAAGATAATTTTCTTTTCTATGAAAACTATGGCACTGTCTTTGATGAATGATTATTGAAATTTAGTATAAGGTATTGATTTTTAATATTTTATCCCTTATGTTTGTTCCCCAAACAAAAATTAATGCTTGGGCTTACCTGTATATCTAAAGTAACATACCCAAAAATTATGAATTAATTATGAATACCCTACGTACCCCTGTAAGGAAAAGTCAAAATTTGCCCATGAATGGGTTTTTGAATTCGCTTTATTATACATTCCCCGTAGGAATGTTTTTGACTGCGTGTAATTTTCTATTTGAATCTGTGAGAAATTATTATTTTAACTGGTGGATTGTAGTATTGCCAACGGTGGCAATTTTTGTGGTTAGCAATGTGTATAAGATATTTTTAGTTTCTTCAAAAAGTAGAATCTTATTTAAAGAGAAGAAATTTATCTCGAAGTCAAATGATTATGCTATAACGAAGTCTAAAATGGTAAGTGAATTAATGTAAATTTTTAACATTTAAAATATAGTAAAAAAGCGATTCAGACCATTCTGAGTCGCTTTTTTTGTTTTACGTATTGATGAAATATTATATGTTTATTAGTATGCGTACTAGTAAATGATCTCACTTTCCGCTAAAAATTTGAACGTAAATCTGAATATTTATTAAGGCAAATCCAATAAAAATCCAATTGTAAAGTTAGCATCCCAATCGAATACAAATTGCTTACAACCAGTGGCTTCTTTAATTGATTTGTAGATATTCAGACCTGCTTTCGACTTGGCATTGTCTAATTGATAAGCTGATGGTGCGTCTAAAACAGTATAACGTTCTTTACCTTGACGAACTTTCTTAGCTAATTCAAAAGGCACACCTCCGATAATGAAACATACATCACGTTTGTCAGAAGGAATTTGTTTAGCTTTGGCTTCTACTTCTTTCGCTACCACATCATCCGAAACATTATTTTGAAAATATTTTGCCCCGTAGGTTTCAAGAGCTGAAATTTTGCTCCCCTCTTTCCATGATATTTTAGTATTTCCAGAGCCGATATCTGTTACAAAAGAGTTATCAACAAACTTGGCAGGTTGTACACATTTCAAAGCTAATTTTCCTTCTTGTTCCGGTGTAACTGTGTTTACAAAGTATTTCAAAGTTTTCAATACATTAATAATCTTTTGTGTTCCTTCGGCTTTTACCGCTCCTGAACTTACTACGAAATGAATGTCTCTGCCATTTACACCATAGTCCAACATTCCAGCAATGTATTTTTTTAAACCTGCTCTGATGTCATCATCCGAAGCCATGTTTTCCATCACCAAGCTATTGCCAAACTCGGCTTTTTCTTGTTTCCAGTTTTTGTCAGCATCTATTCTAATAATAAATGAATTAAAACCTGATGCTCCCAATTCAACAACACCTTTCAATTTACCTGCAACGGGTCCGGGAGGGGTGTAACTGAAAGTAGATTTTTGTCCACCATCAGAAGCCGAAGAAGACGATTGTGAATCTGTAGTAGAAGAATTACTCTGTTCAGGTGGATTTGAAGCATTGTCAGCACCGGAAGTTGCCGTACTAACTTCAGTTGTAGTTTCTGGGGCTAATTTTTTAAGAGCATCTTTGCCACCAAACATGGTGAAAGCAAAATAGATTGCTCCTAAAACAAGGGCGGTGATTAGTAATCTGCCCGCTACTGTTAGTCTTTGCATTGGGAAAAAGGTTTTGGTAAAATTTAAATTATTGTTAAAGGTAAAGAATCTGTTCGTTTCTTACAATTATGATTAGGCTATTTGGTAATTTGGTCTTGTAATTTTGTAAAAAATGAGGATGAGATTTGGATTTTTACAACTTAAATTTACAGAAAGCGTCTTTTTAGTAGTCATAACATTACTTAAGAAAAACTCATAATTGTCTGTTCTATGCGTAAGTAGATTTTCAGGGGTTAGTTTGGTGATAAAAATACATATATCATCAATGAGGGTTATTTGACCTATACCAAAACATTGGGTGGGCAACATAACATAGTATTACTTGGGGGATATTCATTTCCAAAAACAAGTTTTGAAAGTTGGGAAGCCAGAAATCAATCATTCATAACCAACTCAGTTTCATACTGGAATTTAGGTTTGGGAACAGCATTTCAAGCACCCAATTCTAACTTATCCGAAACTGACTGATCTAAAATATTCCATATATGAATGTATAGGATATTGCAAAAAATATAGTCACAATTCTACCCTTCTAATAAAGCGTGTCGTTTTCTTCTTGAAACTGCTAATTGAACGCCACTTTTTAACAATAAAACATTGGCATTTTCTTTTTCATCATAATTCTCAATATGCTCTTTATTTACACAAAATGCCCGATGAATTCTGACAAAGGATTCGTTTAGCGAATTGTTCACATGAAATAATAAGGTTCTCGGCGACAACTTTACTTGTCCACCTTTCAAGTGAATGAGCGTATAGTTGATGTTGCCCTCTAAATAAAGAATATCCGAGTAGGGAATTTTTTCAAA
Organism: Cytophagales bacterium; assembly: GCA_031424875.1. Classification (GTDB taxonomy): domain Bacteria; phylum Bacteroidota; class Bacteroidia; order Cytophagales; family Spirosomataceae; genus Arcicella. Next base: position 1,171 of record JANPIG010000110.1, on the reverse strand, counting down.
TTTCCGATGTTTATTCGGAAGTAAAAAATAGGACGTGTTTTGCATTTTTTAGATATTATGAGGTAGTTAATAGCTTTGAGATATGAGCAATAAGCTGTGAGTAAAAGAAAAATGACATTTCATGCTTTTCCTTTACTCATAACTCATTGCTCACTAATTTCCTTAAAATCCGATATTCAATTGAGCCGCAGCGTTTTTGAACTTAACTTGTCCCGTCGCTCGATATTCAATACTCTTGGCAATTGCTGTGGTATTGATGGTTACCATATGATTTGCATCAATAATTACTACATCGCCCAGGGCTGGAACTTTAAATCCTACCCATGTTGAATTAGATTCCCAATCACCTGTTTGAGCTGATATGATAATGTTAGAGGTCGCCACCCCTTGGAATTCATACGCTCCCATATCAACCGTGCCACCATTATATCTTCTAAGATTTCCGTCTAAATCCGTGTCTGTCAAGCTAATACCAGTATTATTTCCTCTATCAATTGCTAATGATGAAGCTTGTACATGGTAGTCTCCGTTGGCATTGGGGGATAAACCATCGGCTATGGGACTGACAAATTGGGGATCATAATTTAAGTTTCCTGTACCTGCATAACCGCCTTGTATTGTACTATACGTAATGATTGATTGCGTGTCATTGAAGGGTGTTGAGTTGTTCCAAATGATAGAATTTTTCACTACTGGCTGACTCGTTGAATTGAAAATACCCCCGTTGTATCCTCCATTGCCTGCAATAGTACAATTAGTAATTGTAGGGCTTGAATTATTGTTATAGATTGCTCCAATGCCTCTATTACCAGAAATTAAAGTATTGCTAATGCTTCCATTACTACCATCTTGAAAGTAAATTCCTGCTCCAAAAGTCGCCTGGTTTGACATGACTTTACAAGCTACAATCTTGGGAAGGCTGGCATCCCCTACGTAAATACCTCCACCCATTACGGCGGCATTATTGACAATCGTACAATTGGTAATCATAGGAGAGCCTGCATTTTGAACTACAATTCCACCCCCTGTCTCAATACTAGCGTTTGCTGGAGGAGCCATTATAGGAGCATTTATTACCCTTCTTGGGTCGAAATTGGCATATCCACCAGTGATAGTAAAGCCGTCCAAAACAGTGATATTGCTCAAACCATTCATCACAACTACGTGATAA